>JARKQW010000073.1 GCA_029974695.1 Syntrophobacteraceae bacterium
TTCTACTGACGAATGACGACGGAATTTACGCCAAGGGAATCGAGGCGCTTTTTCATTGTTTGTGCAAGGATCACGAGGTCACGGTGGTGGCTCCCACCACGGAACAGAGCGCCATCGGGCACGCCATCACCTTCCTGAACCCTCTGCGGGTGACCCCCGTGCGAAGAAACGGGAGTTTTTTCGGACTGGCCCTGGACGGAACCCCTGCCGATTGCGTCAAGATCGCCGTCACCACTCTCCTGGATCCGCCTCCCCGGATGGTGGTCTCGGGGATCAACCTGGGGGCCAACGTAGGAGTCAACGTCATCTATTCCGGCACGGTTTCCGCCGCCACCGAGGCGGCGCTCCTGGGAATTCCGGCCGTGGCGGTGTCCATCGATTCCTTCGACACGAACGATTTCAGCGCGGCCACCTCCTTCATCCCCCGGCTCGTCCGATTGATCGAGGAACACGGCCTCCCCCCCGGGGTTTCTCTCAACGTCAACGTGCCCAGCGTCCCGGCATCCCGGGTCCGGGGGGTCCGCATCACCCACCAGGGCAGGATGCAGTGCGTGGAGACCTACGACCGGAGGGTGGATCCCCGGAACCACGTTTACTATTGGTTGTGCAACCGGGACATCCTTCCCGATTCCGAACCCGATGCGGATTCCGCCGTTCTCACCGAAAATTGCATCTCCGTCACCCCCATCCAGCACGACCTGACCCACTACGGCATGATCGAGGTCCTCAAGGAATGGAAGCTGTAGGCACGGCTTCCCGGGGTCCCCGGTTTTGACCGGGTGGTCCCCAAGGACGGCCATGAGCCGGAGCCTCGCTCGCGGCCAACCGAGAAGGGGGAATGAAGCGAAGGCGGGTGAACGGGGAGCGGCAGCGTCTCCTCCCCGCTAAGACAAACGGAGACTTGACCCCTGCACCTACGGGGCGACTCGGATGATCACCGGGTTCACCTTGGATTCCTGACGAACCTGGGCCATGAGGGTGTTGGCTTTGCGTTCGTCGGAAACGGGCTCCAGTTGCACCACGTAAAGAGATCCCAGGGTCGGATGCTTCTGGGGTTTGATGACCACCGAATAGCCCTTCCTGCTAAGACGGGCCTTGAGCTCTTCGGCGTTGTGTTTTTCTCGAAAGGAGCCCAACTGGACGGCGAACAGGCGGGTCCCGCCGGGGGGGTCGACTTTCCGTGGGCCGGGGGCGGAGGTGGGCGGGGGGCCCTGGGACGAGGGGACAGCGGAAGCGGTCTTTGGGGGAACAGGCTTCCGGGCCGCAGAGAGGTCCCCGGAAGCTCCCTCCGGGGGAACAGTCCGGGCCGGTTCCGGGGGCGCCGTCATGGCGGTTGTGGCCGGGGCGACATCCGGGGCGATGGTCGGAGCTTGGGTTGCCGGAGCCGCTTTTGCCTTGTCGGGGCTTTCGTGGGCGGCAGGGGGGGACCCCGGCCAAACGGGCATCGGGGGCTCCTTGGGCGGAGCCGCGGGCTGCTGAAGATCGCTCAGAAAAGGAGGCGGGGCCTTGGGGATTTCCCGCACCAGCATCCCTCGTTCTCCCCGTTCGGGAATGGGTTTTCTGGCCGCTTCCCTCGAGCTCTTGGTACGGGACAGGATCAAGGGCGTAACGAGGATCAGCAGAATCAGTCCCACGGCAGCGACCAGCAACCACCGCACGTAGGACGGTTTTGCAGTCGGCAGGCCCTTTTGAACGAACATCTTCTTTTGCATGGAGCTTTCCCCCGTTACCGCATTTTGCGGGCCCGTTCCATGGCCCTCCGGAAGCCCGGCAGCGAATTCTCGATGGTTGCGTCGTCTACGCAGTAGGCAATGCGGAAATGACCGGGTCCCCCAAACCCGGTTCCCGGAACCACGAGGATGTTTTCCTCCTGGAGCAACCGCACGAACCGGATGTCGTCGGCCAGGGGGCTCCTGGGAAAGAGATAGAAGGCCCCTTTGGGCACCGTGAGTTCGTACCCGGCGGACTGAAGTCCCTCGACCAGCCGGTCCCGCTTTCTTTTGTAGAGGTCGATGTCCACGCAAATCCCCTGCAGTTCGACGACCAGGCGCTGCATGAGGGCCGGTGCGTTGACAAACCCGAGGATGCGGTTGGCCAGGGTGAGGGCTTCCACCAACTTTTCCACGGCTTCGGCGCCGGGATTGACGGCCACAAAGCCGATCCTTTCTCCGGGCAGCGACAGGTCCTTGGAATAGGAGGTGGCGATGAGGCTGTGGGGATAGTGTTCGAAGATGCACGGGACGGTCTCGGCGTCGTAGACGATTTTTCGGTAGGGCTCGTCGGACACCAGGTAGAGGGTCCTGCCCAGGGAGCGGCTCTTGTCCTCGAGAATTCGACTCAGTTCCCGGATTTCTTCGGCGGAATACACCTGGCCCGTGGGATTGTTGGGGGAGTTGATCAACACGACCTTGGCCCGCGGTCCGATGGCTTCCTCCATGGCGGGGAGGTCCAGGGAGAAGTCTTCGCGGC
>JARKQW010000098.1 GCA_029974695.1 Syntrophobacteraceae bacterium
AACACCCGAACACCACCGGTTCCTCCGCTTCTTCCATGGGCTCGGGAAGCTCCCGGAAGGGGAAGGGTCGCGTGTTTTCGTTGAGGGTCACATATCGGATGACCCGATAGGCATAGGTGGCCACTTTGTTGGAGAAGACACGGAGCGGCGAAGAGAATTTGCGGGTAATCAGCAAGCAGACGAACTGAAAGAGGACCACGATCTGCACAACCAGCTTCAGGACCTCGAAGACAATGAGAAACAAGATCGTAAACAGCAAGCGTATCCCGATGTCCTTTCGCGATATCTTCATTTCTTCCATCATGCATAACCTCCTTTTTAGCGGTAGCGTTCCTTCTTTTCCCCCATGAAAGTCAATCCAAAATCCCGGTGTCTGCCACTCTTTTTCCTCACCCCCATTTCCACTCGGCCCCCGGAGAAAACGAATTCTTCGAGCCGAACACGAGAAATGCCGGCTTCGATAAAAGACCGGGGCCGGGCATTCTTTGTTTCGCCGTGTTTCGGCCCGAAGGGCAAACGGGACTTTTTCGAGGACGCTCTCAGGGGTCGGCGGACAGCACGTGCCCTTTCCACCATTCCCAGTTCACGGGCAGGTACGGGGACCAGAAGAGCCTGCGAAAATGGTACCCGTAAATGGACAGGGTCACAATATCGGCAAAGGACTTCCGGTACCGGGTGAGGCCCTCCTTGACCAGGCTCCAGTAGTAGTTGTGGCCGTTCTTCTGATCCTCGACTCCCAGGTACCAAAGAGAACGCAGGAAGGTGAAAAGATCGTTGCTCTCGAGATGGGTCTTTACCACCGGTTTATGCTGGTTCAGAAATGCCAGGATACGCCGGTAGTACATCTCGGGGGAATAGAGGGTGTTCATCACCCACCGGTAGCCGCCGATGATGATGTTTCGATCCATCCGGGGAACAAAGTTCAGGCTGCCGGAGGTGTCCGTATTGTTTCCGGAAGCTTTGAACAGCAAGCGGCCTTCTTCCTCCAGGCGGCGGTAGAGGCGTGTGCCGGGAATCGCCGTGAGAAGACCGATCATGGCCGTGACGATGCCGTTTCGTTGAACGAACTGGACCTGTCTTTGGAAGATGTCCGGCGGGTCGCTGTCGAAGCCGATGATGAACCCGCCCATGACCGCGAGACCCCGGCTCTGGATCCTTCGTACCGATTCCGACAGGTTCCTCATCAAGTTCTGGGCTTTTCCGCACTCCTTCAAGCTTTCTTCCGAGGGCGTCTCGAGGCCCAGGAAAACCTTGTTGAACCCAGCAGCAACCATCAGGTCCATGAGTTCTTCGTCTTCGGCCAGGTCCACGGACGCCTCGGTGAAGAAGTTGAGGCGGCCCCTGCGGTCCGCCTGCCACTGAATGATTCTCCTGAGAAGGCGTTTTACCTTCTTTCTGTTCCCGATGAAGTTGTCGTCTACAATGAAGATGGACCCTCTCCACCCCCTTCGGTAGAGGGCATCCAGCTCGGCGATCATCTGGTCGTCGCTCTTGGTTCGGGGAATACGGCCGTTCATGACAATGATGTCGCAAAATTCGCAGTTAAAAGGGCAACCCCGGGAATACTGGACGCTCATGCTTACATAGTCGTTCAGGTCGATGAGCTCCCATAGGGGAATGGGCGTGTGGTGGAGGGGGGGGTGATCCTGGGACTCGTAGCGGGATTTGGGACATCCTGCCCGCAGATCTTGCACGAACTGGGGAACGGTGATTTCCCCTTCCCCCAGGACCAGGTGATCCAGGTGAGAGAAATCCTCCTTATAGGCGTTGAAGAGGGGTCCTCCGCCGACGATCTTCACGCCCAGGCTGCGGCACCGCCGGATCACCTGGTGGGTGGATTCTTTCTGGGCAATCATGGCACTGATGAATACGTAGTCGGCCCAGAGAAGGTCCTGGTCGCTCAGTTCCTTGACGTTCATGTCCACCAGCCGCTTCGTCCAGTCGGACGGAAGCATGGCGGCGACGGTGAGGGCCCCCAGGGGAGGAAATGCCGATTTGCGTGCCACCACCCGCAAGGCATGCTTGAAGCTCCAAAACGTCTCGGCCACTCGCGGATACACGAACAAGATCTTCATAAAAGCCCCTCACCGAATGCTGGAAGGTGGATGGTCAGCGCCATGATGGATCTCAGTGTACCGCCCAACCACCCAGAAAGCAAGAAGGTCCGTTTCCCCTCCCGGGGATGATCCCAAGGGCCTTTCAGGCATTGGACCCTCCCACGGATCCTCGCCAAAAAACCTATACACATTGAAGTCCATTTGTGTTACGAGGAGTCGTTTGCTCTTTCCGCTCTTCTCTCCGCGCCTCTATCCGGCCGTAGATTCGCAAGCGAAAGAAACCACAAAAAGTTGGGTCACAGGACCCGGATGGATAGGGAGGTCTCGGGTATTATGGCTCTGGTAGTACAGAAATATGGGGGGACATCGGTCGGCAATCCCGACCGGATTCGTTCCGTGGCCCGGCGCGTTGTGGATCGAAAAAAGGCGGGCGATCACCTGGTGGTGGTCCTGTCGGCTCGGGCGGGGGACACGGACCGGTTGATCCGCCTGGCCCGGGAGACGAGCCCTTCCCCGGACCCCCGAGAGTTGGATGTTCTGCTGGCAACGGGGGAACAGATCACCATTGCTTTGTTCAGCATGGCCGTCAAGGACCTGGGAATGGATGCGGTTTCCATGACCGGCTACCAGGCCGGGATCATGACCAGCCGGGAATACGGTCAGGCGCGCATCCACTGGATCGAGACCCAACCCATTGTGGAGAAACTGAACGAAGACAAGATTGTCGTGGTTGCCGGGTTCCAGGGATACGACGACGAAGGAAACATCACCACCCTGCGCCGCGGGGGATCCGACACGACGGCGGTAGCCCTGGCCGCGGCCCTGGGGGCCGAGGTGTGCGAGATCTACACGGACGTGGAAGGGGTCTTCACCGCCGATCCCAATATTTACTCCAAGGCAAGAAAACTCGACAAAATCAGTTACGAAGAAATGCTCGAGATGGCCAGCATGGGGGCCAAGGTGTTGCACCTGCGGTCCGTGGAATTCGGCATGAAATACAATGTGCCCATCATGGTGCTCTCGTCCTTCACCGATTCGCCCGGGACCCTGGTTACCAAGGAGGATGAAGACATGGAAAAAGTGGTGGTTTCAGGAATCACCTACAATAAGAACGAGGCCCGCATCACCGTCACCAATGTCCCCGACAAGCCGGGCATGGCGGCCAAGCTTTTCCGGCCCATATCCGACGCCAACGTGAATGTGGACCTCATCGTTCAGGGAAGCGGAAGCATTCCCGGCCGGGCCAACATCTCTTTTACGGTCCCCAAACCCCACTATGAAAAGACCTTGGAGATCGCCCGGGAAGTTGCCCGGGAAATCGAGGCCGGGCCGGTTCACAGCAATCCCAGCATTGCCAAGATCTCCATCATCGGGCTGGGAATGAGAAGCCACAGCGGGGTTGCCAGCAAGATGTTCGAGACCCTGTCCCGGGAGAACATCAACATCAAGATGATCACGACCTCGGAGATCAAGATTTCCTGTGTCATCGACGAGAAATACACCGAACTGGCCGTCCGAGTCCTCCACGATGCATTCCAGCTGGAAGCGGAACCCCAGAGAAACATCAAGATCCAGGAGGAGGTCTGAAGACCCGGGGCCGACTCCTCCGGCCTTGATCCTTAAGGAAGGCGATCCCCATGCGAGAGGTCAAGTTTTACGACACAACCCTTCGGGACGGAACCCAGGCAGAGGACTTTGTCTTGTCCCTCCAGGACAAGTTGCGAATCGCCTTGAAACTGGACGACCTGGGAATCCACTATATCGAGGGAGGCTGGCCGGGCTCCAACCCCAAGGATGCGGCGTTCTTCAAGGAAATCCGAAATTACACCCTCAAGAACGCCCAAATCGCCTCCTTCGGTTCCACCCATCACCCGACCAAGACGGCCGAGACGGACCCGAACCTCAAGGCCCTGCTCTCCACCAGGACCCCCGTGGTCACCATCTTTGGAAAGTCTTGGCTGGTACACGTTCGGGATGCGCTCCACATCACCCCCGAGCGAAATCTCGAGCTCATTGCCGGCAGCCTTCGCTACCTGCGACCCCAGGCCAAGACCCTCTTTTACGACGCCGAGCACTTCTTTGACGGGTTCAAGGACAACGCGGAATACGCCCTGGCGACCTTGCAGACCGCCCTCGAGGCAGGGGCCGACTGCCTGATTCTGTGTGATACCAACGGAGGCAATCTTCCCGCCACCATTCAGCAAACCATGAAGGTCGTCAAGGAACGATTGCCCGATGCTCCCCTGGGCATCCATGCCCATAACGACTCGGAACTGGCCGTGGCCAACTCCATCGCCGCCGTCGAGATGGGAGCCGTCCAGGTCCAGGGGACCATCAACGGGGTTGGGGAACGGTGCGGAAACGCCAACCTGATCTCCATCATTCCCACCCTGTGCCTGAAGATGGGAATTCCGTCCCTGGCGCCCGAGAACCTTCGAAACCTTCGACGGGTGAGCCGTTTCGTATTGGAACTGGCCAACGTGACCCCCAACCGTTATCAGCCGTACGTGGGCAGAAGCGCTTTCGCCCACAAGGGGGGAATCCACATCAGCGCCGTCGAAAAGAATCCTCTCACTTACGAGCACATCGACCCGGAATTGGTTGGAAATCGGCGAAGAATCCTCGTCTCCGACCTTTCGGGGCGGGCGGCCATCAAGAGAAAGGCCAAAGATTTCGGCATCGATCTGTCCAAGCAGGACCCGGTGGCCCTGCAGATACTCGAGGACGTCAAGGATCTCGAAAACCGGGGTTTCCAGTTCGAAGCGGCGGAGGCCAGTCTCGAGTTGCTCATCAACCGGGCCATGGGAAGGGGGAAGCGGTACTTCGAACTGGTGGGATTCCGGGTGGTGGATCAGAAGCTGAACGAAAACGACGATCCCGTGGCCGAGGCCACCATACGGGTCAAGGTCGGCGGAAACATCGAACACACGGCGGCCCTGGGAAACGGACCCGTCAACGCCTTGGACAACGCGCTGCGCAAGGCCCTGGAAAAATTCTACCCCCAACTCAAGGAGATGGAACTCAGCGACTACAAAGTGCGGGTCCTGCCGGGACGGGACGGGACGGCCGCCAAGGTGCGGGTGCTCATCGAATCCCAGGATTCCTCGGACCAGTGGGGAACCGTGGGCGTTTCCCACGACATTCTCGAAGCAAGCTGGCAGTCCCTGGTGGACAGCATCAACTACAAGATGTACAAGGACGAGAAACAAAAGTCAGCCAAGTGTTGAAGTCCTTTCTTTCCCGCAGTCAATGGGCCGCCATCACCCTGGTGGCGGCCTGCGCCTCCCTCCTGCTCCTGGTTCGCCTCCACCGGGAAGACCACCCCCCTCAACCGGGTCCGTCACCCGTCGTGTTTGAACTCCGGGGGAACCTCTCCCGCCCGGGAGTCTATTTCGCCGACGGACCCCGGCTTACCCTCCGGGAAGCCCTGCAGATGGGGGGAGGCCTCACCGAAGGAAATCCGCCGGAAATCTCGAGGGAACTCCTGGACAGCGAAATCCCCACCGGGCAAACCCTTCACGTTTCCCGAAATCCTTCGGGAGAGTGGACCGTTCGTCGGGACGCCATGAGCGCCGGGGCTCGTTTCATCCTGGGAGAAAAACTGGACATCAATCGGGACTCGGAGGAGGACCTTGCCTTGGTTCCCGGAATGCGGCCCCATTTTGCCGCAGCCATCGTGCGCCGCCGCGCCCGCGAACCCTGGAAGAAGGTCGAAGACCTGGCGGAAATTCCCGGGGTCGGCCCCAAGACCCTGGAAAAGTGGCGAGGTTACCTGGCCGTTCCCCGCACACCGTGATTCCAATCCCTAAAAACCGCGGATCAGGGCGGACGATCGCCCGTTTCCGTGCCCCGTTATCCGGGATCAAGCCGGGGAACGGCCGGGTCCGGGGTTGTCACGAAGAAAGGTCGCCGGATTTCTCACTGCCGATACCGGAGATCGCACTTGAGCCGAACTTCTCCCGCCAGCTCCCTTGCCGCCCGTTCCAGTTTTCTGTGTTCTTCGGGGTTGTGGACGATCCCCCTGAGGACCAGGCCGTCGCCTTCGAGAGCGATTTCGAGGGTGGGCAGGAGCATGCGGGGATCGGTGAGGATTCGGGCCCTGGCCCTGGCCGCCCTGGCCCGCAACCGCAGGGTCTCCATGGCCTCCTTCGTTTGAAGTTTTTCCCGTTCCTTGAGGAGATCGAGGACGGTGGAGAGGATTTCCCCCATCGGCTGAATCTCAGGGTTGAAGACCCTGTCGTATTCTTTGGGATCCTCCCAATTCCTCCCGTACAGACTGTGCAGGAAGCAGGACCTCTCACGGTCCTTTTTCTCCACCAGCCACGCGGCGGTCTTTTCGTCCGTCCCTTCCTGCCGCATCACGGCCCTTGCAAGCCATCGGGGAGAACCGACCAGGTGAACCCTCAGGCAAAAGGGAACGTCTCCCAGAAGAAAGTTGCCCCCTTTGCCCACGAGGACGGCTCGGCCCTGGGCCGCACAATCCAGGAGGGCACTCTGGAGCAGTGCCGCAAAACTCTTAAAGGACCAGTCGTATCTTTCCCATACCGTCGGGCAATGGTTATCGAGGGATTCGGCCCATTTCTTCCATTGGTCCCCCCGGGCATCCAGCCTCTCCAGGATTTTTGCCCCGCTCCAGTACTCGTAGCCCAAGGTTTCGGCCACGCTGCGACCGATTTCCGTTCCTTCGACTTCGATTTCCCGGGATATCGTCAAGACGGCCATAGGCTTCTCAATCGTTCCTTTCAGGGTTTAAGGATACTTCCGCCTCTTCATGGGCATGCTCGGGTCCCGAACGGATCATCCATTTGATCCACAGCTTGCCCACCACGATCACCCCGACGGCAAATGCCGCTTCGACCCCGTACTGGAGATACTTGCCGGGCTGCAAATAGTGGAAGATGATGGGGTCCGTAAGGATCATCTCCCCCCCCACCTTCCCCAAGATGGCGGCACCCAGGTAAAGGATGACGGGGTACTTGTCCATGAGCATGGAAAGAAGATTGCTGGTGAAGACCACAAACGGGATGCTCAACCCCAAACCGAACAGGAGGAGAAAGAGATTGCCGTGGGATGCCCCCGCCACGGCCAGCATGTTGTCCGTGGCCATGGTAATGTCCGCAATGACGATGATCTTGACCGCCTGCCCGATGGTGGCGGCTTCCTTGTGGATGGATTCTTCGGGAGACCCTTCCACAAAGAGCTTGACGGCGATCCAGAGAATCAACACCCCGCCTGCCAGCTTCAGGTAATTTACCTGGAGGAGTTGGGCGACAAAAAACGTGAGGACGACTCTCAGCAGAACCGCCGCCCCGGCACCGAACAGGATTCCCTTTCGCCGCTGATGGTGGGGAAGAGACCTCACGGCCATGGCGATGACCACGGCGTTGTCTCCGGCGAGGATAAGATCAATGATCACGATGCTGAAGAGGGCGGAAAAGAACTGCCAATTCAGATGAATGGAACCGAATATCCCTAAGTCCAATCCTTTGATCTCCTTTCTTGAAGGTGTATACAAATAAGTGCGGCTACTATATTCGCTAGGTTCCGGCCCGTCCAGTCCAAACATTCGGCACCGCCCGGCCTTCGGCCGCCGGAGATTCTCCCCTTCGGTTTCAATCCTTTCCCCTGCGGGCTCCGCGCCCTGAATAGAGTATTGTCAAGATCCCCCGTGCGGATGTAGTATGGCTCCGGTATAGAGAATTCTTCTCACCATTTTTGTTGGATCGTTTATGGTTCTGGATGAATTTTCTTCGGTTTCATCTTCGACCCTCCGGGGTCCGACAGGAGGAAGGTTATGGCGGAAAACGATGTGAAGAAACCTGCAGAACCGGATTATGTAGTGATCGAGAGCGGCAAGACCACTCTCAAGGACCTCTACACCAAGGAAGACTGGATGGCCATATGGATGGGATTTCTTGTTCTCATCGTCGGGCTCCTGATCTTCTTGCCGCGACCTCCCGAAAAGATGAATGAGAACCTTGCCAAGTACAACGCCATCATGAAGGAAGAAGCCGCCAAGGCTCCTTTCAAGACCGTCGCGTGGCACCAGGCGTCTTCCGCCAAGAAGGGAATCCGGGCCCGGGACCAGGCATACGGCAAGACGATCCGCGAGTTCCTGGATGCTCCCGGCGATTGGACCACGAACCCCCTGGACGCTCTTTACCGCAGCAAAGAAACGGCCGACGCCATGAACGCGGCGGCCAAGGGGGCCTACGACAAGGCCAAGGCGGC
>JARKQW010000153.1 GCA_029974695.1 Syntrophobacteraceae bacterium
GGAAGACGGAGGCGTGGTCGAGGTGACCACCTGGCGAAATGATGCCAGCACCGTGGCTCTCAGCGTTCGGGACAACGGTTGCGGAATGTCCCCGGAGACTCTCCGCCACATCTTCGAGCCCTTTTTCACCACCAAGAAGGACTCGGGAACCGGGTTGGGGCTCCCCATCACCTACGGCATCATCAAGAAACTGGGCGGAGACATCGAAGTGCAAAGCCGGGAAGGGGAGGGCACGACGGTCTCCGTCTTCTTGCCCGTCCAAATGCAACCCTGAAGCCGGAGAATCCCCCATGCAGAAGTGGAAGGTGCTCCTAGTGGACGACGAGAAGGAATTCGTCTCGGCACTTTCGGAAAGACTCATGTTGAGAGGCCTGGATGTCAGGATCGCTTTCAGCGGGGAGGAGGCCCTCGGGAGCGTGCAGTCCGATCCTCCTCAAGTGGTCGTCTTGGACGTCATGATGCCCGGTCTGGGAGGGGCTGAAGTCTTCCGCAGGATTCGAGAACTTCATCCGAACATCCCGGTGATCTTTCTGACAGGGCAGGGTTGTTCCGTGGATCGGAGACAAACTGTGCCCTACGGGGCGTTTGAGTGCCTGGTGAAGCCGCTGGACATCGACGACTTGATTCGCACCATCAGCTCCGCCATCGGCCTGTGCGAGACCCCGGCACTCCTATCCGAATGAGGACAGGTAAAGGAAAAGAGGGATATGCATCGATTCTTTCCATTCTTGAGCTGGGTGAAAACCATTGATTTTACAACGTTTCGCCTGGATTTCCTCTCCGGAATCACGGTGGCGCTCATTCTGATTCCACAATCCATGGCCTATGCCCAGTTGGCGGGAATGCCCGTCCACTACGGACTCTATGCGTCCCTGCTTCCTCCCATGCTGGCTGCGCTTTTCGGGTCCAGCAGGCAGCTGGCCACGGGTCCCGTGGCGATCGTGTCCCTCATGACGTCCGCAGCCCTGGCGCCCCTGGCCACGGCGGGCAGCGATTCCTATGTTGCCTATGCGATTCTGCTGGCGCTGGTGGTGGGGATTTTTCAATTTGCCTTGGGGGTGTTGAAGCTGGGGCTCGTGGTGAATTTTCTTTCGCACCCCGTGGTGAACGGTTTCACAAATGCCGGCGCCCTCATCATCGCCTCCTCCCAGTTGTCCAAGCTCTTCGATGTCTACGTGGACGAGGCCGAACACCACTACGAAACCGTGTACCGGGTCGTTCAGGCGGCCCTCGCCTACACCCACCGGCCCACCCTCTTTTTGGGCGCCCTCGCCTTCGGCATCATGTACGGCCTCAAAAGAATCGATCGCAGAATTCCCAACGTCCTCATCGCCGTGGTGGTCACCACCCTCATTTCCTGGTTGACGGGCTTTGAACACAATCGAACGGTTCCCCTGGAGGCCGTCGGGTCGGAGGAGGTCCGTCAACTCATTGTGGGTTTCAATGAAGAAGTCCGGGCCGTCGATCATCTTGCGGCCAAAAGGGCCGCCCTGACCCCGGAAATCGAAAGCGCCGCCAAACAGTACGGAGAAAATTCCCCCCAGGTGCTGGAATTGCGACACAAGGTTATGTTGATGACGGCCAAGATCCAGGATCTCAGAGCTTCGTCGGGGGACAAGAGGTCCCGGCTTCGCACCTGCCTGTTCCAGGGGATTCAAGAACCGGGAAAAGCCCTGATGCTGGTTCCCCGGGAAACGGTTTCCGAGGGAACGAAAACGGACGGAAGAACCTGGCGAATCAAGGTGGGCAACCGCCCTCTCGATGAAAGCAAACTCCTGTTCATGGGCGGGGGCTC
>JARKQW010000161.1 GCA_029974695.1 Syntrophobacteraceae bacterium
GGGAGGGGAACCCTTTCCGCCCCTCGTTCCCGGGCTGTTCCCCGGTGCCGCAACGGGGAGACAAGGGGCGGTGAGCTTCCACCGGCGCCGACTCCGGTTTCAGGCAGGCGTAGGACCGAGGGTGGTCCACCGGGATGTAGCCGGGGAAAAAGATGTGGGAGGGTTCGGCATAACCGAGAAAGAGGAGTCCCCCACAGGCAAGAAGACCGTCGATGGTCTCCGTGGCCCGGGCCCGGGCCTGGTCGCTAAAATAGATGAGCAGGTTTCGGAAAAAGACAATGTCGTACGGGCCGTTCACCGCCAATCCGCCGGGATCGAGGAGGTTTCCCCGGATAAACCGGACGGCCCCGCGCACCCGGGCGGGCAGCCGGTAGCTCCGGCCGCTTTTTTCGAAATACTTCCGGCGCAGATCCTCGTCCTGCTCGCGGAAGCAGGAAGGACCGAAGATCCCTCTTTCCGCTTTCTCCAAGGCCTTCCTGCTGATTTCCACCGCGTCGATGTGGAATTGGCTTCCTTCGAGCCCGGCTTCCATCAGGGTCATGGCGACGGAATAGGGCTCTTCTCCCGTCGAGCAGGGAAGGGAAAGAACCCGCCAGGGGCGGCCTCCACCCGGGGCAGGGAACCTCTTTCGGCGGATGTATTCCCTGAGAAACACGAAGGGTTCGAAATCTCGGAAAAACCAGGTTTCCGGCACGAGGAGCGCCTCGAGGAGCTCATCCCGCTCCTCTTCGTTCTCCGTCACCAGGGCCAGGTAAGCCTCCTCGTCGGGAATCCCGCAAATCTTCATTCGTTCCCGGACGTGGCGTTGGAGAGCCCTGAACGGAACGCACCGGGGATCGTAGCCCATTTGGTCGCAAAGAAACCGGTCGATGGCCTGGGGCCGCATGGTCAAGCCGATGCCTCCGCGGGCTGGAACAAGAGCTCCCGAACGTCGGGGGAAAGGAGCTGCCCGATCTCGATGCGCTGGACGATCCCCCGGGAGTCCCGGGTGATTTCTCCGAGATAGGGAGCATCCTTGACATGAATGCCGGGGGAGGAGAATCCCCTTTCATCCACCTTGACGGTTTCCGTCACCTGTTCCGCAACGAGGCCAAGGAACCGGTTTTCGCCCGCCTCGTCGGGATAGCGTACCAGGAGGATCCGTGTGCTGAGGAAGCCGTGGGATTCCCGGGTTCCCGCCAGTCGAGCCAGGTCGATGGCCGGGACGATCTTGCCGCGGTACTGAAACAGGCCGCACACATATTCGGGGGCCCGCGGCAGTTTCCTAAATTCCACCAAGGGAAGGATCTCAACGACCTCCCGGCTGTCGAGACCGAAACGGTCCCCACCGATGGAGAAAACGACCAGAAGCATGGCTATGCCGCCACCTTGAACCGGGAGACCTCGTCCTGGAGGCCCCGAACCGCTTCGTTGAGCTGCTCCGCGGCACGGTTGAATTCCCTCACCACCTGCCGGGTTTGATCCGCCCCTTCGCTCAGCCTCACCATCGCCATGCTGATCTCTTCCGCCCCCGTGCTGTGGGCGGCCATGGACTGGTTGGCGGCCCCGATGCGGGGAATCAGCGCCTGGACCTGCCGGATCACCGTGGCCAGCTGACCGCTGATCCTCTGGACATCCCGGACTCCCTGGTGTACCTGCTGGATGAACTTGTCCGCCTCCATGACCCCCGACGAAACCGCCGATTGCATGTCTTTCACCATTTGTTCGATGTCCAGGGTGGCCACGGCGGCCTGGTCGGCCAACCTGCGAATCTCCCGGGCCACCACGGAAAAACCCAGGCCGTATTCGCCGGCCTTCTCGGCCTCGATGGCGGCATTGAGAGACAACAGATTCGTCTGGTCCGCCACCTTGGTGATGGTGGTCACGATGCTGCCGATGTTGCTGGTCTTGTCGCTGATGGCCTCGAGCTTTCCCGCAATGGAGGTGGTGGCGTCCAGAAGGTAGCGCATGGTGGATTCCATCCCTTGCAGGCCCCCGTGGCCTTCTTCGGCCAGGGTGGCGGTTTCCGAAGCCACGGTGCCCACCTCGTTCATGGTGCGCGCCAGTTCTTGAGAACCGGCCGAGATCTCCTTGGACGTGGCGCTGACCTGGTTGATGGAGGCCGCCTGCTGGACGGCGGTGGCCTCGAGCTCGCGGGCCGAGGACGAAATCTCCGTGGCGGAGCTCACCACCTGGATTCCCGAGTTTCTCACCTGAACAATGAGAGAGTGCAAAGAACGGGTCATGTGGCCGAATACCGAAGAAAGATGGGCAATTTCGTCCTTTTTCACCCGCAGCTGTCCCGAAGCGTCGGTCTCGGTACCGAACGAGCTCAGGTCGTCGGCTGCCCCCTGCAGGTCCCCCTGGGCGATCTTTTCCGCCGATCCCGTGATCCTTTGAATGGGACCCGTGATGGAACGCACGATCATGACGCCCACAAACAACACCACCGAGGCTGCAACCAGGAAGGCGACGACGTTGGCTCCCAGGAGCATGTTCCCGAAGCGGACGATCCGTGCATTGTTGGTCGTTATGATCTGCTCCTTGGCACCGGTAACCTTGGCGCGTATCTGATCCAGGTCCGTTTGCGCCATGATCCGGTCGGTGGAAAGTTCCCACAACTTGTTGACCTGCCCGGGAAGAGAGTCGATGGTCTTGGTCAACGCTTCGGTGACGAAGTCCGAATAGTCCCGGTCCACGTACACCAGGGGAATGGCCGTGACGCTTTTGCGCTCCTTTTCGAGTTCCATGACGACCTTCTGGGAACGGGCGAGGTAACTGCTCACGTCGCTCTTTTGGAACAATTCCACGTAGTAGATCAAGAACATCTGGTTGGTAAGAAAGCTGATTTGCCGGGCGTCGTCCAAGAGGGACTTGAGAGATGCCGCCGCCTGCTGTCCTTGAGCTGCCTTGGCGTCGGCTTCCTTGCTCAATTTCTGAACGACCGCTTCGGTCTTCTTATTGAACCCCAGAAGCGTCTCGTGGAACTCGACCTCGAAAGCACTGAGCTTCTTCACCGCCTGGCCCAGGTGATCGAATGCCTCCCGATATTTCTCAAGGAGGCCCTTGAACAGGGCCACGTCCCCCGTTTCCACGGAAGTCCCGCCCTCGAGGGCCGACAGCCCCTCCTCGGCCCTCTTCAAGGAAGCCAGGGCCGCCTCGAAGGACGTGTCCTTGCGCGAATGAATGAAGTTCCTCTCCTCGATGATCCCGTTGAGCAGGTTCTCACTCACCGCGTTGAGCTGACGAATGCCTTCGTCGAAGTTCCTCATGACGCGGTTCAAGAAATAGTTGATGCCGAACTGGACCCCGATCAGCATGATGCCCAAGGAGACAAGAAGGATCAGTTTCGAGGATATCTTCATTGCGGGTGGCCCTTCTTTAGGGACAAAAGATCAGAAACAGCCGTCCAATGCAGGCGGGGAAAGAAACGCAATTTTCTACCCGATCCTATCTCTACGATACTCCCCTTTCCCTGTAAAGGAGGATCTCAGTTTGTTCGAGGCCGCCCCGGGAAGGGGCGTGCGCCGGGACCCCAAGGGAACGGGAAGGATGAGATCCCGATCCCCAAT
>JARKQW010000170.1 GCA_029974695.1 Syntrophobacteraceae bacterium
CCATGACGGCCTCTTTCAAAGACGCACTCCATTCCGGCGATTTCCTCGTGACCGCAGAAATCGGCGTTCCCAAAGGAATCGATATCGAAGACACGAAGCACTACATCGGATACCTCAAGGACAAGGTACACGGCCTGAAGATGACGGATGAGCCCGACAACGGCGTCCACCTGCCTTCCCTGGTCGTCTGCCACCTCATCAAGGAGATGGGGGGCGTGCCCATCCTCCAGGTGTCCGCCGGGGACGGGAACACATCCTTCCTCCAGTCGAACCTCCTCAGTGCCGCGGTGCTGGGTATCGACACGGTGCTTAGCGCCGCCGTGACTTCCCTGCGCTCGGGAGGGCACCGACCTTCCTTTGGGCCCGAGGATCCCGATTCCCTTCAGATCCTCCGGGCCATTCGAACCCTGGAGTCCGGCAGGGACCTGGGAGGCCACGCCCTCAAGAAGGCCCCCAAGTTTTGTGCCGGTGCGGTCCTGGTCCTGGGAACCAGGTCCCTCGAGGACCAACTGAGGGACCTCGAGGCGAGGATTCGGGCAGGAGCCGAGTTTGTGCTCACCCAGCCGATTTATGACATGGATTCCTTCCGACGGTTTATGGACCGGGCCCGGAACTACCGGGTGAAGATCCTGGCGGGAATTGCGCCGCTCCTGAGCGCCGGGGTGGCGAGATTCATGAACCGCAACGTTCCGGGCATGGCCGTTCCCGGGGACCTCATTTCCGAACTCGAACAGGTCCCCAAGAAGGATCAGGCAAAGAAGGGCATCGAGATTGCGGCCCGCATGGTGCGGACCCTCAAGGAGGAAGGCATCTGCCACGGCGTGCACCTGGTGGCGGCGGGAAGGGAGAAGGCCGTGCCGGAGATCCTCCACCGGGCGAGCCTGCTCAACTGAGGGCTTCCTGCCTTTCGACCAATTCGGCCGGGTCCTGTCGATAGAAGGACTTCAAGACCTCGTAGAGCCGTGGATGGTGGGCCTTCATCTCGAGGGGTTTTTGGAAGAAGCATTCGGTGACCACGGCGAAGAACTCGGCCGGATCCGTTGCCCCGTATTGATCCAGGAGGGTTTCCCGTCCTCGCCACACGTCCCTTCGAAGCCTGCGGTAGTCCTCACCCAGGACCCTGGCCCAGGTCCTCACCGAGGATCGGTCGGGGAGCAGCGGGGCCCCGTTGGGCAGACCGTCTTCGAGGTCCAGCTGGTGGGCGAATTCATGGAGGACGATGTTGTGGGATTCCATGGGACTCGAGGCCGATCTGCGCACATGATCCCAGGAGAGAACCAGGAGGCCCGCTTTCCAGGACTCGCCCAGCCGCACCTGGTCCGTCTCCACCAACTGCCCCGGCCACAGCTCCTCGTGCCCCCGGGCAACATAGGCGCCGGGGTAGAGGAGAATGGAATCCAGCCTCGGGTAATATCCCGCCTCCCGGTGAAGCAAGAGTATGCATGCCTGGGCCGCCACCGTCACCCGAATCTCGTCGGTCAGTTCCAGCCCGCCGCATCCCTCGAAGTGCTTTTCTTCAAGAAAAACCAGGACATGACCCTGAAGTTCCTTTTTGTCTTCCTCGGGAAGGAGCCGGTAGTAGGGGACGTTTTTCTCGAGGAAATGGACCCAGGCGGCGGGAAAGGGTCGGGAACGGATTCGGTTGCGACGCCGCTTTCTGAGCCAAAGCATGGGGGTCCCTCCCTTCCCGGGTCCCGGCCTCCGGGCCGTTAGTCCCAATGCCGAAGGAGGCCCTGGCATAAGCCTTGCTTACAGTGAACCGGGACCCATTTCCCAAACGGTCTTGTTTGCTTTACAATACCAGAAGCTTTTCGCCGGGAAAACCCGTTCCCAGGAACCGTGTCCCAGTAAGGAGATAAAAGCCCATGTGTCGTTTGTTTGCCATGACCAGTGAAACCCCCCTGTCCCCCATGGTGGCCGTCCAGGCCCTGGACGTCATGCGGGAGGGCCACGACGGCTCGGGGGTCGGTCTCTTCCTCACCGACCTCGGGGGGCATTTCGAGGAGCTCAAAGGCGCCCCCATCCTGTCGGGCATCTTCACCAACGAAGGCCTGAAGCGCCTGGACCAGTTCATGATGAACATGGGGTTCATGACCAAGTACAAGATTTCCATCAAGGTGCCCAAAACCCCTCCCCCGGGGGTTCCCAAGCGCGATATTTACCTCATCCGCGCCTATGAATACCCGGAATCCTGGGAAACGTTGAGCGAGCAGGAAATCCGGCACCGCCTCATGCTCGTCCGCCTTGAGCTCCGGGAAATGGGCCGGGAAAAGGAGGACATGATTGTCTACAGCTTCTGGCCCGACGTCATCATGATCAAGGAGATCGGAGACCCGCTCCGGGTGGCGGACTACCTCTCCCTGGGGCGCAAGGACATCCTGGCCCGGGTCATCCTCGCCCAGGGGCGCCAGAACACCAATTACGCCATCAACCTGTACGCCTGCCATCCGTTCTTCATCCAGGGGGTGGCCACCATGACCAACGGCGAGAACACGGCCTTCGTTCCCATCAAGGAATTCCTCATGTCCCGGGGGTTTCCCGGGTACATCGGCTACAATTCCGACTCCGAGGTGTTCACCCACATTCTCCACTATTCCCTGAACCGGCTGGGCCTGGGAATCGAAGCCTACAAGCACCTGATCACACCCCTCCAGGATGCGGACCTGGCCGTCCACCCCGACGGGGGGTTCCTCAAGCAGATGAAGAACTCCTGCCGAAGGCTGATCATCGACGGCCCCAATTGCGTCATCGGGTGTCTTCCGGACAAGACCCTTTTCATGGTCCAGGACCGCAAGAAGCTTCGACCGGGAGTGGTGGGAGGCAAACCGGGGGTGTATGCCTTTTCGTCGGAAATGTGCGGTTTGGACGCCGTCATCCCGGACCGGGACGAAACCCAGGACTTTCAACCCATGCATCTGGACACCGTGTTCGTGCGGCCGGATCGCCAGGAGGTGCATATATGCTCCCAAACAGCCCCATTACCCCCTCTACACTGAGCGTCAAGGACCTGCCCTGGCAGATCCGTTGGGAAAGAGACCGGTGCACCCTCTGCGGCCGGTGCACGGCCGTATGTCCGGTGCACGCCATCGAGCTGGGGGTCTACCGGAAAAGAGACATCCGGCTGGGCTCCCTGGACGGCGGGGAAACCCAGGGACCGCCCTCCAACGTGTACTCGGTGTTCCACGGCATCCGGCAGAGAACCGATCCGGCCTATGCCTGCGTGGGGTGCGCCTCCTGCAACCTGGTGTGTCCCAACGACTGCATCATCCCCTACCGCAGTGACGAAGCCGACAAGCTGCGGTTTCACATCAACCGCGGGGGACAGCCCCGTTCCCGGGGCGGTCGAAGAAACGTGCCGGATTCCCCGCCGGGGGGGCTGCTGGACCGGATCAAGTTCATCCGCATCTCCATGCTCACCGACCCGGCCCTGGATGCCGGCCGCCACGAGTTCGAGCTGCGCACCCTTTTGGGAAGGGTACTGCCCCCCGAGGAAGGCCTCAAGGTCTACCGGGAACAGGGCTGGATCCCCCCGGTTCGTGAAATCTACCCCCTGATCATCGGAGCCATGTCCTTCGGGGCCCTGTCGCCCAACATGTGGGAGGGGCTCCAGATGGGAGTGGCCTATCTCAACGAGGAACTGGGCATGCCCGTTCGCATGTCCACGGGGGAAGGAGGATGTCCTCCCCGGCTTCTCAGGTCCCGGTTCCTCAAGTACGTCATCCTGCAGATCGCCAGCGGCTACTTCGGGTGGGATGAAATCATTCACGCCCTGCCCGAGATGAAAGAAGACCCCTGCGCCGTCGAGATCAAGTACGGCCAGGGCGCCAAGCCGGGGGACGGCGGCCTGCTCATGTGGTACAAGGTCAACAAGCTGATTGCCGCCATTCGAGGAGTTCCCCATGGGGTGAGCCTGCCCAGTCCCCCCACCCACCAGACCAAGTATTCCATCGAGGAAGCCGTGGCCAAGATGATCCAGTCCATGTACATGGCCTGGGGATTTCGTGTGCCCGTCTATCCGAAGATTTCGGGGACCTCTACGGCCCTGGCCGTCCTCAACAACCTGACCCGAAATCCCTACGCGGCCGGGCTCGCCATCGACGGCGAGGACGGGGGCACCGGGGCGGCCTACAACGTCTCCATGAACCACATGGGACACCCCATCGCCGCCAACCTCCGGGACTGCTACCTGAACCTGGTGAGGGTGGGCAAGCAAAACGAGATCCCCCTCTTTGCCGGGGGAGGCATCGGAAAGTACGGAAACCTGGCGGCCAACGCCGCAGCCCTGATCATGTTGGGAGCCAGCGGAGTGCAGACGGGAAAATACATGATGCAGGCGGCCGCAGGCTGCCTGGGCTCCGAATCCGATCGCTGCAACATCTGCAACATCGGGCTTTGCCCCAAGGGCATCACCTCCCAGGACCCCCGGCTTTATCGTCGCCTGGATCCCGAGAAGGTTGCCGAACGGGTGGTGGACGTGTTCCTGAGCTTTGACACGGAACTGAAGAAGATCGTGGCGCCCCTGGGACGCTCCACCTCCCTGCCCATCGGGATGTCGGACGCCCTGGGAATCAACGACGCCGACGCCGCGCAACGACTGCAAATCCAGTACGTCGTATGATGGATCACGGAGATTTTGGGATGGACGAACAGCAATACTACCGGATTTCCGGCCTGGAAAACGGACGCCGCATCGAGTCGCGCATTTTGGAGGAACGGATTCAACAGGCCGTGGCCGACGGTGTGCGGAATATCGAAGTGGAAGCCTACGGGCATCACGGCATCGGCGGGCGGCTGTGGAAAGCGGGAGACGATCCCATTCGGGTGCGCGTGGTGGGGTCTTCGGGACAGCGAACGGGTTCCATGGGATTCCCCAATACCCGAGTGGAGATCATGGGACCCACCTCGGACGACGTGGGATGGCTCAATGCCGGAGCCGAAATCACGGTCCACGGGAACGCCGCTAACGGGGCGGCCAACGCCATGGCCCAGGGAAAGGTCCGGGTGGCCGGAAACATCGGGGCCCGGGGCATGACCATGACCAAGCACAACCCCCGGTTCGATCCCCCGGAGCTCTGGGTGTTGGGGTCGGTGGGGGACTATTTCGCGGAGTTCATGGCGGGGGGCATCGCGGTGGTGTGCGGCTACCGCCCCCAAGACCCGGACAACGTCCTAGGATACCGGCCGTGCGTGGGAATGGTTGGGGGGAGGATCTATTTTCGAGGCCCTCACAAGGGGTACAGCCAGGCCGACGCCCTCCTGTCTCCCATCTCCGATGCGGACTGGGATTGGCTCTACCGAAATCTCGAGATCTTTCTGGATCGGATCCGCCATGGGGATTTGCTCCAGGAGCTGGCGGTGCGCGAGCAATGGCAGTTGCTCGTCGCTCGAGGCCCCCACGACAAGTACGCCAAGGATCGCCGCTCCATGAGCGAATTTCGCCGGGAATCCTGGGACCGGGAACTGGGACCGGGGGGCCTCATCGGGGACCTGGTGACCTATGACCGAAGTCCCATTCCCCTCATCACTCGGGGGAACCTGCGTCGATACGTGCCCGTGTGGGAGAACCGCAAGTATGCAGCCCCTTGTGAGGCAAGCTGCCCCACGGGAATTCCCGTCCACGAGAGATGGCGCCTGGTGCGGGAAGGTCGGGTGGACGAGGCCGTAAACCTGGCCCTGGCCTACACTCCTTTCCCGGCCACCGTCTGCGGCTACCTGTGTCCCAACCTTTGCATGCAGGGATGCACCCGCGGAGCCATGAACCTGGCTCCCGTGGATATCAGCCAGCTGGGAAGAGCGAGCATCAAGGCCCAGTTGCCGACCTTGCCTCCCCTTTCAGGAAAACGAATTGCCGTCCTGGGAGGCGGCCCGGCGGGAATCTCCGTGGCCTGGCAGTTGCGCCTCCACGGCCACGAAGCCGTCGTGTACGACCAGCGCAAATCCCTGGGCGGAAAGATCGCCTTCCAAATCCCGGAGTCCCGAATTCCCCCGGAGGTGGTCGAGGCCGAGCTGGACCGGGTCAGGCAGCTCATTCCCCATGTTCACTTGCAGCAGCGCCTCACCCGCGAGGATCTGGAAGCCATCCGAGCCGATTACGATTTTGTGGTCGTCGCCGTGGGAGCCAACAAACCGCGAGTCCTGCCCATTCCGGGAAAAGAGCGGCTCATCCCCGCCCTGACCTTCCTCGAGCAAAGCAAGACGGACCGAGTCCGGGTGGGGGACCGGGTGGTGGTCATCGGGGCCGGGAACGTGGGCTGCGACGCGGCCACCGAAGCCCATCGCCTGGGCGCCCGGGAGATCACCCTCATCGACATCCAGGAACCTCTGTCCTTCGGTAAGGAGCGGAAAGCCGCCGAGGAGGCGGGAGCCCGGTTCCGATGGCCCTGCTTTACCCGGGCGGTGACCGAGGAAGGGGTGGAACTGACCTCGGGAGAGGTGATTCCGGCCGACACGGTGATCGTCTCCGTGGGAGACATGCCCGATCTCGATTTTCTCCCGGAAAGCGTCGCCGTCGAACGAGGCTTCTTCCGGGTCACTGAGCTCAACCAGACGACGGATTCCCGCATCTTCGCCGTGGGGGACGCCGTGAAGCTGGGCTTGTTGACGGACGCCATCGGAGCCGGTCGCAGGGTGGCCCGGGTCATCTCGGACCTGTTATCCGGGAAGCAGCCCAGCGTCCGGACCCCGGGAAAGATCGATCTTTCGAGGGTAAAGCTCGAGTACTACGACCCCCGGGTGCTTCACATGGAAGGCGTGCAACAGTGCGCCTCCCAGTGTTCTTCCTGCGGCAACTGCCGGGACTGCGGCATCTGTACGGCCATCTGTCCCGAGAGCGCCATCTCGAGATGGGAGGGGGACGGAGGCTTCGAGATGCGGGTAGACCCGGACCGTTGCATCGGCTGCGGCTTCTGCGCCGGGGCTTGCCCTTGTGGAATCTGGAACCTGGTGGAAAACGATCCCCTCGAATGACCCGCCCGAATGACCCGCCCGGGGACGGGCTCTTTCAGGACCCGTCGAGCCGGAGCGACTCGAACCGACGTCTTGATCCGAGCTGGTCGGAATAAGAAGCCCCACCCCAAGGGTGGGGCTTTAAGATCGCCCCCCGAAAAGTCCCTGCTTTGGACACCGCTTTGGGTTCAAATCTCATGCCTTCAAATCGGAACCCTGGTTCCTGCGGCTCTGTAGTTGCAGACAGGTCGGTCAGCGGCAACTGCCGAAAGACGGCTTCCGGCCCGATTCATGTGGGAGCGGCATAGCCGGCCCCACATGATGCCGCACGCCATTCAATTCCGC
>JARKQW010000216.1 GCA_029974695.1 Syntrophobacteraceae bacterium
CGGGCCCCCGCTTCCAGGCGCGCGCAAATTTACCCTTGTTCACGGGACGTTTCCGCGTCCCCA
The DNA here is from genome assembly GCA_029974695.1 of Syntrophobacteraceae bacterium. Lineage (GTDB taxonomy): Bacteria > Desulfobacterota > Syntrophobacteria > Syntrophobacterales > Syntrophobacteraceae > JAGPLX01. The sequence goes on from JARKQW010000216.1 coordinate 64, forward strand.
GGGGTCGACTTCCTCTTGGGACCTGTTCCGGGGGGATCGGCCTTGGGGGCCTCGATTCCCGGCGAATGGTTGCGGACCCTCCGGGGTCGTTCGGAGGGGACGATCCATCCCCTCCTGATCGCAGATGCGGGTAAAGGGGAGGCCTAGGAAACGGGACACTTGTCCTCGACCCATGCCTGCAGGCGGGCGGCAATGCCTTCGCTCGAGATGACCAGGTCTACGACGTTTTCTCGGAGAGCATGTTCCACGAGGTTCGGATACACGCAGCAGTCCTGTTCCTGGGCGATGGTGAGGCCTCCCCCCTCCCGGATTTCTCCCATGCCTCGGGACCCGTCTTCCCCCACCCCGGTCAAAAGCACTCCGCAGACTCGATCCTCGAGGCACCGGGAAGCGCTCCGGAACAGTCCGTTGATGGGCTCTTCCCCCGACCGGTCCACCTGCAATACAAGCTTGCCCGTTGCTTCCCGGTCTTTCTCGAGGTGGATTCCGCGGAAGGTGGAGCCCAGGAAGACTCTTCCGGCCTCGAGGGGGGTGGAATCGAGCACGGGGAGCACCTCGAGGGGACTGATCCGGTTGAAGTAAGAACAGAAGGGAACGAGGATCTTGGGGTGGATTTCCTGGAGGGCCACGATGGCGCCCTGGAAAGTGGGAGCCATTCGCGTCACGATGTGCATGATGGTGTTGGGCCCGGCCAGGGTGGTTCCCATGACCACCACGGCTCCCGGGCTGCTTCCGTTCCGGCACGAGCCGCGATCCATCCTGCGCCGACGCACCCTGCGCATGCGGTGCACCCGCATCCCCGAGGCTGCGAGAACGCGCATTCGCACCAGGTCTTCCTCCTCGTCCCAATTGCCGATCTGCACCCGGGACGGCTTGGGCAGGAAGTCCACCACGCCCAGGCGAAGGGACTCGAAGGCGAAGTAGCCGTCCTGGACCAGGGAACTGATGATCACTACGGGAATCTGGTGCCTCACCATGATGTTCTTGACGGTGGTGATGCCGTTCATGACGGGCATGTCGATATCGAGGGTGATCACCTCGGGTTTCGTCTCCCGGATTTTGTTGAGACATTCCTGCCCGTTGGCGGCGGTGCCCACCACCTGAATCCGGGGGTCCTTGGCCAGGATTTGCCCAATGACCTTGCGCATCATGGGCGCATCATCCACGATCAGGGTCTTAACGGGATTTGCCTCCCCATTAGACTGCGGTTTCATGATCCAGCCATGCCTCCATGAGGGTCTCGGGTCCGTGAAACAGGACCTGGTTGGGAAACGCCGCCTCGAACGGTTCAACGGCCCGGACCATGTCTTCGCAAAGGACCGAATCCGGCGGACTCAGGAAGAAACGGGTACCCGAAGCCAGGAGAGCTTCCGCCAGGGCGGGTTCGAACGGTTCCGCCGACGAGAGCACGTGTACGTCCAGGCGGCCCCGGGCCAGGGAAGATAGGGCCGCCAACCGGGTCCCGACGGCCTGGGACCAGGTCCCCCCCGTCTCGTCCCCGGGGCCCCAGGTCAGGGAAGAATCCCCGGGGCGCCATTGGGGGTTCAGTCCCTCGTTTCCCGTTCCCAGGCAGAAGGTGCCCGGTCGGGAGACGCTCCCCGCCTCGAGGAGCCGGGTGGGCACGGAACATCCCTCCTCGATGAAGCGACCGAACCCCTCGAGGAAGGCCCGGGAGATTCTCTGGAACCCAAAGACAATCCCCTGTCTGCACAAGGAAAGGAGGGGCAGCCGCAGCCACTCGAGATGGGCCCCTTCCGCCCCAAGGATCGCCAAGATCCGCTCCGACGGCCTACGCACCCCAGGGTCCTGCAGGATTGTCCTTTTTCGCCGTCGTCTGAAACGAGCCACCCTGGCTCGGGACACCCGCTGCACCTGTTCGCGCAGTCTCCGTCCGAACTCTTCCCCGTCGTCCGAGGCCCGGGGTTTGGAAAAGAGGTCCACCGCCCCCACCTCGAGGAATTCGAAGATGCTTTCCACGGAACGTTCCTCGAAGCTGCTCAGGATGAGGACGGGAACGGGATGGCGAATCATGATGTGCTTGAGGGTCGTGTCTCCCGGCATGACGGGCATGTGGGCATCCAGGGTGACGACATCCGGGTAGGGGCCCGAGGCCAGGATTTCGAGGGCGTCTCGACCATTCCTCGCCACCCCCACGACCTCTATGGCGCCGTCCTTCTCGAGGAGACTCTTGAGCTGTCGGGCGAAAAAGGCCGAATCGTCCACCACCAGGACTTGAAGCCTGTGCAACTCCCTGGGGTTTGCCGCCTCGGAAGGCTTGAAATCAGGGGAGGCGCCGGGAATGGCCTCGAGGCCGTCGATGGCCCGATCGATACCCTCCTCGAGCCACGGGGGCTCGACCCAAACCCCCTCGGCCCCGGGGGAGGCCTCGAGGGCCCTTTCCGGTCCCGCTTCTTCCCCAGGGTCCGGTCCCTTCCCTTCCGGCGATCCTTCGTCTCGGCGACGGACCGCTTCCAGGAGGAGATGTTCCCAGGGCTTTTGGATGGAGGGGGGTTTGTTTTCCCCCTCGGGGAGGGCCTCGAAGTGGCCGTCCTCCCAGCGGAAGATTTCGAAAAAGGCCTCTTCTCCGTTCAATCGTGCCGTTTCCGCATGGTAGATCCGACCTTCCTTGACGAAAATGGAACCGTTTCGATCCCCCGACCGCACTTGCACCACGAGGTCGGACCTAGCCAGGCAGACCATCTGAATGAGGTCCGACAACCGCAACTGCACCATGCCCCGGAATCCCGGAGAAGAAGATCCGACCGTCTCCATGGTTTCCACTTCTTGAGGGTCCATCCACAAGGGAGAGTCCCCCCTCGATCTCAGCCCGGGTCCGTCAATGAACGGTAACCTCTTCCGCGCCGGCATTGGGGCCGATGCCTTGCTTCATGTTTCGCAGCAAGGTGGATACATCCAGGATCAGGGAGACGGTACCGTCCCCCAGGATGGTGGCCCCCGAAAAGCCTTCGAAGGTGTGAACCCCGTCCTCGATGCTCTTGATCACCACTTCCCGCTCCCCCATGAGTCCGTCCACCACGAGCCCCACCTCTTGGAATCGGGTGCTGACAATGACGATGAACTGCCGGGTCCGGTCGGCATCTTTTCCGGACATGCCCAGAAGTCGGCTCAATTGAACCAGGGGAATGGTCTTTCCTCGGAGGCTGATGACCTCGAACCCCTCGATGGTGTGCGTATCCTCGATCCGATAGCGGTGGATTTCGGAGACCGAAGTGAGGGGTAGAGTGAAGATCTGGTTCTCGGCTTTTACCAACAGGGCCCTGATGATGGCCACCGTCAGGGGAATCCAGATGGTGAACCGGGTGCCCCGGCCGGGAAAGGAATCCACGTGGATACTGCCGTTCATGCGTTCGACGTTTTCTTTGACCACGTCGAGTCCCACGCCTCGGCCCGCGGACCCGTCCACCTGGTCCCGGGTGGAAACCCCCGGCAGGAAGATGGCGTAAATGAGCTCCTGGTCGGACAGCCGGTTCAGTTCCTGGGAAGCGATGTCCCGGCGATCCTGGAGAATGTGGCGCAATTTCTGAACGTCGATGCCCCGGCCGTCGTCCTCGATTTCGAGGGCGACATAGTCTCCCGCATGGTATGCTGCAAGGCGGATGGTGCCTGTGGGAGGCTTACCTGCACGAACCCTCTCCTCGGGAGGTTCGATCCCGTGGGCAATGGCATTTCGAAGAAACTGCACCAGGGGATCGTTCATCTGTTCGAGCACCCGTTTGTCCATCTCCGTCTCGCCGCCTTCCACGAACAGTTCGACCTTTTTTCCGTGTTTCATGGCCTGGTCCCGAACCACCCGGGGAAACCGCTGGAACAGCTGGGAGATCGGCAGCATCCGGATGCGCATGACGGAAGCCTGCAGGTCGTTGGCCACCCTCCCCAGGGACAGGGTGGATTCGTTGAGGCGAAAGCTCAGGAGGCGGAACTTTCGCAGCTCCTGCTTGGTCAGCTTGCCCTGGGCCGCCAGCTCCCGGAGCATGTCTCGGAAGGAAGCCGACGTCTGGATGAATTCCGACCGGGTGACCACCAGTTCGCCCAGCTGGTTCAGCAACTGATCCACTTTGTGGGCATCCACCCGCAGGGTGACCGACGAGGTCAACTCCTCGGCAAAGACGGGAATCCGTTCTTTCTGAGCTACCGGTTTTTCGGGACCCCGGACGGACACATCCCTCTCCCCGCCTTCCTCGTCTCCTGCGAGTCCTCTTCGATCCCGGGCGTCCGGGGGCACGGCATTCTCCCGACCGGGCACGAAGTCCCGGGACATGGCCCGGTCCAGGTCATTGAGGGAGGATTCGATTTCCCTTTCGATCTCATCCGAGAGGGAATCCGTGGAAGCGCCTACACCGGGCGGGTCCGCATTCAGGCCCGGCAGCCTGCGTTTCAATCGCCGGCCGTAGTCATCGAGCATCCGCCCATAGGTTTCGAAAGGCAAAGGGCCGGATTTGGCGGATTCTTCGAGCCGTTCCGCCCATTCGCCCAGGACTCCGGTGATTTCCTCGTAATCCATGTAACGGGCCGAAGCGATCATCCGGCGGACGGCCTCGACGGCCTCCTCGACTTGGGAAGGGCTCAGCCGGGTCTCGGACTGCCGGGGACGGATCCCTGCGAGTCGACCCAGGGCTTGTCCAAAGGAGTCGAGAAAAATCGAAAAAAGCTCCTTGTCCTCCTCCTCCCGGGTCCCTCCCACCTCCTCCCGGGAGATCGTGTCCGCGTCGTCGACGCCGGGCAGCTGCAACCCCGGCAACATTGCCGCCAGTTTGCCTCCATAGGATTCCAGGTGTTCCAGAAAAATCCGTCGGTCCAGACGGCCTTTTCCCATGGCCCCTCTTAGAGAAGTTTCCCATTGGCTCAGCACTTCCACTACCTGCTCGTAGTCCATGTACCGGGAAGAGCTGATCATCTCTTTGAGGAGATCGACGGCCTTTTCCCCGTTTTCATGGGACAGGGTTTCTCCCGGAGAAAGGGCCGGGAGTCCGGTCAGGGCCCTCAACCGTTCCTGAAAGGTGCCGAGAAAGATTTCATAGATTTCCCGGTCCTCCTCGAAGATTTCTTCCGGCCCCACCTCGGTACCGTCGGCGCTCAGGGTTGGAAAGAAGGGGTCGCTTGTCGCGAGTTCCCTCGAGGGTTCCCCGGATTTCGGCGCCTTCGCGGGCCCCCGGGTCTCGAGGGTCCCCGGCGCGGTCCCGCCCGGCACTTCCCGGACCGATCCCGCCTCCAACCTCTCCGCCCCCGGCGCCAGTACGGACCGCATCTTTTGAAGAAGGGATTCCGGCACCGAAGGCTCCGCACCGGATTCCTGGAGACCCACCAGGGCCTGGCCTACAAAGTCCACGCATTCGAGGAGCACGCTAATTTCTTCCGGCGTGACGGGCCGGGCATCGGTTTGAATCCCGTGGATTCGGCTCTCCAGCTCGTGGGTCAGGTGAGCCAGTTTTTCATAGCCCATATAGGCCGAGGCGCCCTTGATGCTGTGGACGGCTCGAAAAATCTGTCCGATGGATTCCCGGTCCGTACCCTGCCGCTCGATTGCCAGCAGAGAGCTCTCCAGTTCCTGGAGATGCTCCTGCACCTCATCTACGTATTCCTGGAAGAAGTCCTCCGACGACATATGACCCTCTCTTTGTCTATCTCCCAAACGGGGCGATCGGTCCCGGCGTGTTGACGGAAGGCCAATCGCCCATTCCGGGTCCTTTCCCCGGCGGATCGTTCCCTAGAGTTCCGAAAGGGTCTTGAGGAGGTCGGCCTCGTCCCCCTTCCGGACCACCTTCCTCACCGGGACCCTTCTCACCTGCGCCGCCAGGTCGGGGATGTCCAGCAGGGTGTAAAAGACGATGCAGGCCGCCGGGTCCATGGCGAGGATTTCCCGGGCAGCGGTGATGCCGTCTTTTCCCCGCATGGTGATGTCCATGGTCACCACATCGGGTCGCACCCGCACATAAAGATCCACGGCCTCGTTGCCGTCTTTGGCCTTTCCCACCACTTGGTGTCCGGCCGAGGTCAGACACTGGATGATGCGGTGCCGCATCAGGTTTGAATCATCCACAACCAAAACTCGTCTCATGATACGGGCCATCCCTGGGGTTGATGCGTTCACGTCGTTGCCCGGGGCCTCTTTTGGAGTGGGCGCAGTACCCTCCCCCGCTCCGGGTCCCTTCCTCGAGGAATCAGGCGGAAAGCCGCGCCGCGCCTTTATCCCCGGCAGGGGAACGAGATTCCGTGACAAGCCGCTCCGGTTTGCCCCGCCCGTTGCCGTCTCCCTGGGAGATCTTGAACTGAGCAATCAGCTGGGTGAAATCCACGACCACGCTGGCCAGGTTCTCGCTGTACTGCTGGGAGTTCTTGGCCCCGGATGCGTTGTTTAGAGCCACGGTGCTCATCTCCTGCATGACTTCCCGCAGGGACGCACTTCGCTCCTTTTGCATGCTGGTCAACGACGTGATGTTCTCGGCACGCTGGGTGGCTAAGGACACGTCCTTCATGACCTGGTCCGCATTCTTCACCTGTTCCTGGGTGGCGGCGGAGACCTGTTGCGAGATCCCGTAGAGGTCGTTGGTGATGTTGGCGGCCCGTTCGCGCCGTTTCACCTGTTCGGAGGTCATCTGCATGATTTCGTCGGACAGTTTCCGCAGGCGGTCCATGGTCTCCACCACGTGTTGAATGCCCTTAGTCTGTTCTGCGGCGGCGGTGTCGATCTCCTTGATCCAGGTATGGCTCTGTTCGACGGCGGCGACGATGTTCGTCAGGGCCTTCTGACTGGAGCCGGCCAGGTCCATTCCTTCCCTGACCCTATCGGCGCTGTTCTTGATGAGTGAGCCGATTTCCTTGGTGGATTCGGCGGTTCGTTCGGCAAGTTTGCGAACTTCCTCGGCCACCACCGCAAACCCGCGGCCGTGTTCCCCGGCCCGGGCCGCTTCGATGGCGGCGTTCAGGGCCAGCAGGTTGGTCTGATCCGCGATGTCGGAGATCACCTCGATGATTTCCGTGATCTGCTCCGAGCTCTCGGCAATGCTTTGCATGCCCTGCACCACCTCTTCCACCGCCTTTTTCCCTTCCACGGCCGCGTGGAAAGACATCTCCGACTGCTTACCCGCCTGGGAAGCTTTGTCCGAAACCTCCCCAATGGATTGCGCCATCTGTTGGGCCGCCCCGGCCGCTTCCATGGCCTCCTGCTGCTGGAGGGCGGCACGCCCCGATACCTGTTGCGCCGTCTCCCCCATGAGGTTGACGATATTCCTGGCTTCCTCGCTCATGGCCGCCTGGGACTGGGCCAAACGGGCAACCTCCTGGATGCTCGCCGTGAGCGCCGAAATCGAGGCCACCGTGTCGTCGTAGGATCGCTGGCTCTCGATGGCATTCTGCTGGACTTCTCCCGCGGTCTTTCCCATGGTCTCGATGCGGCTCAACACGTCCTGGGCCCTCTGAGCCTGTTCCGAAGCGTTCACCACAATGCGCCCGGAAATCTCTTTCACCTGTCCCACCACCTGGGACACCCTCTCGTTGCCTTCCACGATGTTTCCAAAGGTCTGGCGCAAGCGGAGCACCAGGCCGTTGAATGCCTCCTGCATCCGCGCAATTTCATCCTCTCCCGTAATCCGGATGCTCTGGGTGAAATCCAGGCTCTGAGTGATGGCCAGCATCATATCCGAAGCCTCGATCACCGGCTTGGAGATGCGACGACTGATGAACAGAGACCCGCATATGAGGAAAGTAATGAAAATCACCGAGATGACGGCGTTGCGCATTCGTTGTTTGGGAATTGCGGCGAAGATCTCGTCGGCATCGGCCCCCGTGGCCACCGCCCATTTCTTGTTGAACCGGCCGGTCCCGTCGTTATGGGTGAATCCCACGGCCCGGGTCACAAGCTTCTTGGTCACGGGATTCTGGAAGTCGTAGAGCAGAAAGCTTCGACTTTGATTGGACATGGCGGCGGCCACCATTGGGACGTTGATCTTGGGGTCCGTGAGCTTCAGCCCGATGATTTCGTGGGTGGGATGCCCGATGACCGTCATGTCGGCCCGGTCCACCAAGTAGGTGTACCCGGTTTGTCCCACAGGGAAAGCCTCTACGATGTGGTTCACCGCGGCCCACCTGAGGTAGCCCACCAGGACCCCCTTGACCTCCCCGTGAATCACCACCGGCGCCCCTATGATCATGGACCACCCGTTGGACTCGGGAACCATTTCCTTCACCAGGGGATAGTTGCCGAAATCCCCGACGTATTCCTTCCCCTCGAGGACGGATCGGAACCAGTTTTGATCCTGGACCATGAGCGTCCCGGTGAACTTGGCATAATTGGAGGCGATGCAAAGCCCGGAACGGTCGAAGAGCTGCAGGATGTCAAAGGTCCCGTAAGACTTGGCAAGCCCCTCGAGGACCTGATTTGCCGTCCCCAGGCCTTCTGCGTTCTGAATGGTGTTCTTGATGTTCTCGAGGGACGCCCAAGTGACGACGTCGGTGATTCGCTCGTTCAGGGTAAGATCAATGGTTTTGGCGATGCGTTCCGAGAAACCCACCAGACGGGAGGCTTGATCTTCCTCGAGCTGTGTTTGCAGGGTCATGTAATTGAGTAGATTCAGTGCACCCAGAGGAATGAGGGTGATCACCAAGAGGCCAAGCAATATCTTGGCTTTCAACGAACGGCGGACTTTTTTGATTCCGAACATGGCGCCTATCCTCCTTCATGCTCCGTCGGTCCCATCAGATCCCCTGGGAGACGACCTGGTTGGGTTCTCCGTACCTGGGCCCCTCCTCGGGGGCATCCGAATATACGCTTTCAAGTTGCTGTCCTTCGTGGGGTTTTAGAATCTGTCGGAAGTCCAGCAACATCACGAGACGATTGGGCAGCTTGATGACTCCACGGATGTACTCGGCATCAATGCTCGTGGCCACAAGATGCGGCGTGGGCTCGATTTCGTTCGTTCTCACTTTCATCACTTCCGAGACGGAATCCACGATGAAGCCCGTCACGTGATTGAAGATCTCCACAATGAGAATGCGCGTCTTCCGATCGTTGACTTCGAGGTTGGTCCCCCGGATTCTCAGTCGCCTGCGCAGATCGATGATGGGGATGATCTTGCCCCGCAGGTTGATCATTCCCAGAATGAACCCGGGAGCGTTGGGCAGAGGGGTAATGTTCGGCAGGCGAATAATCTCCTGAACCATGAGAATATCGACCCCAAACTCCTCGTCCCCCAGGCGAAAACCGACCAGCTGGACAAACGCTTTGGTCTCTTCCTGGGTCTGGGTCGGCACCTTGGAAAGAACTGAGGGCAATCCCATCGTCATCCTCCTTACCGCAGGGGACCCCCCCTGCACTTTTCTTCAGGTTGTCGGGTCGACTCTTGCGATCCTCTCCAGGCCGCCGTCCACGGCAGCGGCCGCCATCATCCGATCGTTCCATTTTCGAAGTACTTCCACCGCCCGATCGGTGCTCGCGACCTCCCGGGCAAGCCCCAGATCGAGGATTTTCCGGGGCAGGTCAGGTCTCAGGCAGGCTTCGGGCGACAGGACGTAGGTTTCTCCCTCCGCCTGCTTTACGGATTCCATGCCCCGAATTCCGTCCTCGCCCGTACCGGAAATCAGTATGGTCAAAAGGCGGGGTCCGAACTTCCGGGCCAGGGAGCCGAGCAGTCGGTCCAGGGGACGGCCCTCGTTCCCGCCGCCTTCCGTTCCGCCGGGACGGAGCTCCGGGCTTGCGTGCCCCCATTGTCCGGCAGGGTCCTCGACCGAGCACAGATAGACGGTTCCCGGTCGGCAGGAAGACGGGTCCCCGAGGATTTCGATTTTGGTCCCCATGTCTTGTTCGAGGTTGGGCAGGAGGGCGGAAACCACTCGAGGGGGCATCCCCACGCAACCGATCATGGGAGCCAGGCCTTTCACCCGGGACACGGAAAGAAGAATTTTCAGGAGGGACGGGAAGCCCCCCGTTCCGCAGACAATAAGGATTCTGCACTCTCGCAGTGGGGATTCTGCGAAAGACTTCGTTGAGGCCGTCGCCGCGTCTTCCGAGTCCGCTCCAACACATTTGTTTTTTCGGATGTACCGGGCCGCCTGCAACCGTACCCGGGACGCCTGGCTCACCCGATCGGAAAGCCCCATCTCCGTGGTCGTTTCCCCGGTCTCGGGTCGCCCCGGCTTGGGCATCACGTCCACGGCCCCATATTTGAAAGATTCGTAAGTCCACCGCGAGGTCTCCTGGGTGAAGGCGCTCAGGACCACAACCGGGGTGGGATTGCGAATCATGATGTGCTTGAGGGTCGTGAGGCCGTCCATACGCGGCATCTGGAGATCGAGGGTGACCACGTCGGGCTTTTGGCGGTCGATGAGATCCAGGGCTTCGAGCCCGTCGTGAGCGCATCCGACGATCTCGAGACGCGAGTCCCGGGAAAAGATGGACTGAAGCGCCCCGCACATGAGGGGGGAGTCGTCCACGATGAGGACCCGGCAGATCGAGGGATGCGCATCCCGGGGCTCTTCTTCGATATCCCCCATGGACAGCCATTTGGCCAGGCAACTGAGAGTCCTGGGCCGCGAGAGGGGCGACGCTTCGATGATTCCCCCCGCGGTGGTGCGACCGTCGATGAGCTTATAGAGCTCCCGCTGGGCCGGGTAGATGGGAACGGCGGCGTCGTCCAGGGCCGATTGGGACCCCGTGGGCCGCAGGCAACGCCCCCAGTCCCGAACGAGGGGATAAAACAGGTTTGCCTCCCGAAACAGGGCCAGCCCCTCCCGGATGAGCTCCTCCAGGAGTCGCGGCTCCATGTTGTCCTCCCCTATCCTTTCCGGGTCCCAGCTGTAACTTCCTTCGGACCACGACAGAAACTCGTGGAAAGCCTCCTCTCCCCGCAGATGTTTCACCCCGGCCCCCGTTACCCGGCCCTCCCGCAGGAACAGGGTGCCTTCGTGGTTTTCGTCGTCGAAGGTCAAAAGCCGCCCCGTGGCTTTTCGAAGAGCCAGGGAACTTGCGATCTCGAGGGGGCTGCATTTGTCAAAGGTGTTGAACGGAGCCAGCAGCATGCGGTTCTGCTGCCAGTGCGAGATCTCCTCGAGCCAATGCTGCAATCCGGGGAGGTCGACGGTTTACTCGAATAGATCGATGGTCAGCTTGGGCCAGAGACAGCCCGTCTCCCGAGTCGGGGCCGGGCCCGCGATCCAGCAGGGCACCAGGTACGTGTGGGGATGGGTTCGCCAGCTCACCAGCAGGTCCAAGTTGCCGGGACCCGCCTTCTCGGACACGGACCCGATGAGAGCATCCACCTCCGAAGACCCGCCGGGCCGGCAGTCCGTCTCCAGGCCGTCCAAGACGGAAAGGTCTTCCATGACTGCCGAAAGCTTTTCTATGACCGGTATCTGTGCGTCGAGACCCACGATCAGGATGTTCATCCCCTCTTCTTCTCCTGCCAAGCGCGACCGCACGGGAGGTCGAACGTTCCGAGCCTTCCCGGGGCGATCCAATCTACCTTTTCGTCAATCCCAGCAGCGGCTCTCGAAGACCTTCGACGGCCGCCCGGGCATAGCGGTCTTCCAGGAAGTCGCCGACCTCCGAGGAGGCAGAGATCAGGCCTTCGGTTTCCATCTCTCGAACCAGTTCCTCGATCTCACTGCGCACCGGCACGCAGAGATCGTAGCGAAACCGGTTCGGAGGGTTCTCGAACACGTACCGAACGAACTGTGGGTCCTGTCCCCAGTAGCGAGACAGGATCCCCAGGGTCTCCTCGAAATTTTCACGAACCCGGATTCCTGACCGAACGCAGCCCTTCACCAGGTCGCCGACCCGCTCCGGATGGGACCGGATCAGCTCGTCCCGCACGATCAGCACGTTGCAGACGAAGCCCGGCCAGATCTCCTCGGCATCGAGGAGCCTGCGGCCTACACCCGACTGGATGGACCTGCTCGCGAAAGGCTCCCCGACGAAGTATCCGTGGATGTCCCCCGTCACTAGGGCCGAAGGCATGTCGGGCGGCGGGATCTCGAGGATTCGAACGGCCCGAGGGTCCATGCCGTGGTGACGCAGGTAGCGTTTCACGGCCAGCAGGTGTCCCGAATAGCGGATGGGCACGGCCAGAGTCTTCCCGCTCATTTCCGCCAGGGAGGCGGCGGATTCGTCTTTTCGAACCACCAAGGTGCTTTCATGGCGGTTGCCGATGTAGACAATCTTGAGGGGCACCCCCTGGGAAGACAGTGCCACCGCCAGGGGTGCGATGATGAAGGCGGCCTGGATATGTCCCGACCGGAACGCTTCCGCAATTTCCGCAAACGAGCCGAATTTGAGGGCCTCGAAATGCACCGGGGAACCGGCAGTGGCGGCATCCACCAGGGGAGCCGCCAGGTTGCTGATGACGGGCATGTACCCCATGCGCACCTTCTGGGAAGCCGTTTTCTCCCGGTTGACCGAGGCGTGCAGCAGGGAGATCACCCCCAGCCACAACAGGGCCAGGATGAAGGCTTTGAAGGACGCGGAGGAACCTCGAAAGGACAGTACCTTCATAGGGCTGCATGCACTCCCAGGTGGTGATAGATCTGGGTTCGAAGGGTGCTCAACATCGGACTGCTCAGGCTTCGGGGATGAGGCGCCTCGATGGTTCGACAGCACTTGATTCGGGCCGGGGGTTCGCTGAGGATGATGAGCCGTTTGCTCAGCTGCAATGCCTCGTCAATGTCGTGGGTGACGAACAGAATGGTCGTCTCCGGCAGCATGACCTGCAGGTAGAGCATCTCTTCCCGGAGGTGGAGGCGGGTGAGGTAATCCAGACCGGAAAAGGGCTCATCCATGAGCAGGATGTCGGGTCGGGCAGCCAGGGCTCGAGCGATTTCCGCCCGCTGCCTCATCCCCCCCGACAGCATGTGGGGATAATAGTCGGCCGTCCCTTCCAGGCCCACCAGGTCGAGGTATTCTCGGGCTTTGTTCTTTTTCTCGACACTGTCCTTGACCCACCGGAGGGCCAGGGAAACGTTTTCCAGGATCGTCAACCATGGGAACAAGGCCCCTTCCTGGAACACGAACACATGGTCCGACCGGGGACCTTTGACCTTCTGATCGTCGATCAAGACCCGGCCGCGAACAGGCTGGGTAAAACCCGCAACGACCTTGAGCAGGGTGGACTTGCCGCATCCCGAGTGGCCGAGGATCGAGACAAACTCCCCCCGTTCGATTTCAAGGCTGATGTCGTCCAGGACCAGCCGGGTCGAAGGAGCAACGGTTCCCCCGGCGGATTTTCCCCGGCCGAACCAACTGCGCCTGCAGCCTTTTCCCGTGCCGTATTCCACACTCACCCCCTCAAGGCGGATTTTGTTATTGCCCAACTCTCCACCTCACGGATTCGATCTGCGCCAATCGTCTCATGACCCCGTCCAAAAGCAGCCCGATGGCTCCAATGGTCAGGATTGCCACCACCACATAATCCATGCGAAGGGCGTTCCGGGCATCCACGATGAGGTATCCCAAGCCGCTCTTCACCGCGATCATCTCCGCAGCCACCACCACCATCCAGGCGATCCCCAGAGTCACCCGCAAAGCCAGGACGATACTGGGAGCGGCCGCAGGCAAAATTAGGCAGCTCAAGGTTTCCCACCGGCTGAGCTGGAGATTTGCCGCTATGTGAAAATAGATGGGCCGGATTCCGGCCGATGCCTCGATGGTGGACAGCAGGATGGGGAAGAAACAGGCGACGAATATGATGAACACCGCCGGCTGGTCGCCGATCCCGAACCAGAGCAGGGCGAAAGGGACCCATGCGAGGGGGGACACGGGACGCAGAAATTGGATCAGGGGGTTCCCCAGACGCTGAATGCTGGGACGGCGCCCCAGGAACAACCCCAAAGGGACCGCCAGGAGGACGGCCAGGTAGAATCCCGCCGTCACCCGAAAGAGGCTGGCAATGCTGTATTTGAACAGGACCCCGTTGCCCAGCAACTCGGCGAAGGCACCGGCGATCTGCTGCAGTCCCGGCAGATCGTTGGTCCCGTTCCAAAGGACGGACATCACAGTTCCCCCAATCACCGCGAGTATCCTTTGGCTGTTCGATCCCCGGGCCCACCCCGGGACATCCGGGTCCACACGATGGAACTTCCCCGGGCGGGATCCTCCGATTCAGACGGAGAAAGGACCCCGTTTCCTTTCATCCCGAGGGCATGGGCCCCGTTTGCCGTCCCCGTGCGTTTCGGCCCGGAACCTCTCGGCACGGGGTGCAGGCCTTCGACGAGGATTTCCCTTTGGTGAAGCACCCGATTTCACCCTTCGGCCCGCGGATCGACGCACGAGAGAGAAAACCGTTGAGCTCACCCATCCAAAACCGGGGGGCCCTCCCCTGGGGTTGACCCCACGGGAGGGTTGCCCGGACGGCTCATCGAGAGCTGGGTACCCTGATTCTTCCAAACGGAAGTCAGTTGGACCGTCCACGGTCCTTTGGTTTGCCTGGATTGCTCACAAAATTTTTGCCCCTTCTGCAAGGGGCCGAACCGCATCTTGTTCCTAGGGTCGGCAGCTTGGGATCGGAACTTGAAGAGAATTTTCGGGGTTTGAAAGGAGGAATAACCGGTAGGGGGATTGCCTTCTCCCCGTGGAAGGGAGAGGGAACTCAGGTCATCCGCATTGCTCCGACCCCTCTCCCTCGGGGAAGGGGGAAAGCATCGAGGGAGGGGGAAACGCCCCCTCCCCCGGGTGGGAGAAGGTTGTGAAGCTAAGGGACTTCTTGTTTACGGACCGGCCCTTGAGGATTTGCACCACGCCGGGCTCTTATTCGTTGCCGCGCTCGTCGCCGGGTGCGGCCTGCACCGACTTCATCGCCTCCACACCGAAGGCCCTCACGTTGCCGGAGGCGTAAAACTCAACGGTTATGGAGCCGTTCTCAATGCTGATGGACCTCCCGAAACCGTCCCAGGACAGGCCGTTCAGATAGAATGTATTCTTAACGCCGGTCTTCACGGGAAAGACGTACCGAACACTGTAGGTCTGAAAAAGCTGGTACCCGGGAGTCAGGGTGAAAACCCACGGTCCCCTGACGGCCGGTTTGGTGTCCAGGGACAGGGTGAGGCTGGACACTTCCGCGTCGAACCCAACCATGCCGCTCGCCGTCACCACCACATACCCGTCCTCGGGAGGGGTGAAGGGGACGGATGCCACGTTTTTCCAAACCCTGCTCCCCGAGGTCAGTTTTCGCATGGAATCCTGGCGGAAAGCCATCCTTTCCGCCGCCAGGGCTTCCAACGCCAGAGAACCCGTCAAGACAACCACCAAAAGGACTACCACGGCTCTTCTACGACTCATACGACATCCCCTTTCCTTTGGACCGCTGACCGTTCCGTGCCTTATTTCCTTCTTTGCGGAGACCGCAGCGCCCGGCCTCTCGAACCCAGCCTTCGAACTCCCCCCCAACGGGAGTCGGATGGGAAGCTCAGCCCCTATGACGAGTGCCGCAGGGCTTTTGTCTACAAGGGGCCGTGAGGGGGGAAGGGAACCCAGTCCGAGGAAGGTCTGCCGGCGCTCGCCTCCGTAGATGGGACGAAACCCCGTAATACGGGCGGGGCGTGTTCTCAGTCGAAGATCACCGGGTCTCGAAACAGGGAAATCAGGAGCCAGTTTACGATACTGATCACCAGGGCGCCCCAGAACGCCGCCCAGAATCCCTGGACCTGAAATCCGGGGACGACCCCAGAGGCCATCTTGAGCATCAGGGCATTGATCACCAGGGTAAAAAGGCCGAAAGTGATAAGGTTGATGGGAAGGGTAAGCAAGATCAGGATCGGGCGGAAGAATGTGTTCAGGAGCCCCAGGAGCGCCGCCGCAAAGAAGGCCGGGAGGAAACCGCTTACCCGAATGCCCCCGATGAGATAGGACGACAGCACGATGGCCAGTGTCAGGATCAACCAACGGATCAACAGTCCCTGCATCCATCCCTCCAGCCGGGAAAAGCCTTTGCGTTTTTCCGCCCTTTCGCCGATAGTTGGACATTACCATTGATGGAGGAAAGACCCTACAGCTTTCTTCACGGACCATCCCCGACAGCAGTGAGAGGGGATCTCCGCCCAGAACACCGGAGGCGCAACGATGACGACGGCGGCCATCCTCATTATCCTGGTCCTCATTTTGCTGGGAGCCATCTTTCTCTACAACAAGCTCATCCGGCTCAGGAACACCGTGCAATCCTCCTGGTCCGACATCGACGTTCAGCTTAAGAAACGCCACGACCTGGTCGGCAACCTGGTGGAAACCGTGAAGGGATACGCGGCCCACGAACGGTCGGTGTTCGAGAACGTGACCAAGGCCCGCACTCAAGCCATGCAGGCCGCTTCTCCTCAAGAACGGGCCCAGGCGGAAGGATCGTTCCAGAGCGCCCTCAAGGGCCTATTCGCCATCGCCGAGGCGTACCCGGATCTCAAGGCCAACACCAATTTTCTACAACTCCAGACTCATCTCAAGGACCTCGAGGACGGTATCGAGTCGGCCCGTCGCTACTACAACGCCGTGGTTCGGGACTTCAATACCCTGATCGAATCCTTCCCGTCGAACCTGATCGCCGCCTGGTTTCGGTTCGAAAAGGCCCAGTTCTTCGAGCTCGAGGCTGCCGCTGAAGAAAGGGCCCCCGTGAAGATCAGCTTCTCCTGATACCTTTGGGACGGGCGCCGGGGCCGCAGGGCAAGGGGCTTCGAGGCATCCCGCGGGCGCTGCCTGCAACCCCGTCGGGTGTCGGGTCCCTTCCTCCCGCCTTCCGGTCCGTCGAGGGGCCCGGGCCCTTCAATTGGGTGCTGTCTGGAAGCCCCTCTCTCCGGCCACCCGGGAAAACAGTCCCCGCCGGGCGTTTTCCACAAGGGAAAGGAACGGAAGCCGGAAGGGACCCGTGTTCACCCGCACTGGGGAGAATCGTCATGGAAGCCGAACGCCCTGCAAAGAAATTCAAGAACCGTCTCCTTTGGGTCTTCCTCCTTATCTTCTTCGGCGCCGTTTTTCCTCCCGGTGCCGCCGCCGAATACTTCGTCATCGACGAGTTCCAGTCCCATGTGGCCGTTCGCCGGGATTCCTCCCTGCTCGTTCAGGAAACCATCCAGGTGACCTTCAGTGCCCAGAGGCACGGAATCTTCCGCGAAATCCCTTTCCGATACTCGGACCGGTACGGCAAGACCCTCGAGACCCCCATCCGCGTGATCTCGGTCACCAAGGCACAGGGGCAGCCTTGGAACTACCGGGTGAGTCGAAGGGGAAACGTCGTCCATATTCGAATCGGCGATCCTCAGGCCTATGTCGCCGGAGTCCAGGTGTACAAAATCGACTACGAGGTGGAGAACGCACTCTTGTTCTTGGACGATCACGACGAGCTGTACTGGAACGTTACGGGAAATTTCTGGAAAACTTCCATCGCCCGTGCTTCGGCAACGGTCTCCCTGCCTGGGGACCTTCCGGCCCAACACCTGTGGTCGGCCTGCTTTACGGGCGTCATGGGGTCCGCCACAACCGATTGTCGGGCGGAAAAACAGGGAAACGGCGCGGCCTTTCAATCTGCCGGGGGCCTCAAGATCGGAGAGGGACTCACCGTCCGACTGGGCTGGGAGAAGGGGCTGGTGGCGGAACCTTCGGCCTGGAAGCGGTTTTGGTGGAGATTCAACTGGAGGGAGAATTGGGTGTTCCTGCTTCCCCCGGCGGTCTTTCTGGCGATGTTTCGTCGCTGGTACGCGGTGGGAAGGGACCCCCGGGTCAAGGAGGCCGTCACCGTGCAATACAATCCACCCCAGCTGGGAGGGAGGACCCTCTGCCCGGGGGAGGTGGGCTGCCTGGTGGACGAGCGGCTGGATCCCCGGGACATCACCTCGACCATCGTCGGGCTGGCGGTAAAGGGGTATATGAAAATCCAGGAGGTCGTCCGGGAGGGGCTGATCTTCGATACCACGGACTACAAGCTGCTGAAACTGAAGGAACCCGACGACGCCCTGGGCCGATTCGAGAAAGAGCTCATGTCGGACCTCTTTCCTTTTTCTTCCACCACAATCTCGGTGTCCGGCCTCAAGAACAATTTCTATAAGCATCTCAAGGCATTAAGACAGGTTCTCTATGAGGACCTGGTACGCATGGGGTGTTTTCAGAAGAGTCCGGATCAGGTGCGCACATCCTACGTCATTTGGGCCTTTGTCATGGCCGGTGTCGGCGGGGCCGTCACCTACTTTTTCACCAGTGATTTCTTTTGGAAGAGTATTGTGGCGTGGATCCTGGCAGGGGGGGTGGTTCTAGGGTTTTCGCGGGTCATGCCCGCCAAAACCCGATCGGGGGCGGCCGCCGCCATGGAAATCCTGGGGTTCCGCGAGTTCCTGAATCGAGCCGAGAAGGACCGCATCGAACGTATGGGGCAGCAGGATTTGTACTCGAGGTTCCTTCCCTACGCCATCGCCCTGGATGTGGCGGACAACTGGTCCGAAGCCTTCGAGGGGGTCTACCAGGAACCCGCCCGATGGTATGAATCCTCCCGGGGCATCGACTTCTCCCACCGTCGAGACTTCCATCGATCCATCAATTCCATGACCGGCAGCCTGGGTTCCGCCGTGTTTTCCGCCCCCCGGGGAGAAGGAGTCGGCGGGGGCGGTCTCGGCGGAGGAGGCTCTTCGGGAGGCGGATTCGGAGGCGGAGGCGGGGGGAGCTGGTAGGAGGGGCCTCACTCGAGGTGCAGCTTTCTCCAGACTTTGAGCCTTTGGACCAGCCGGGGGATAAAGAAGGAAAAGACGAAAAGCCCCAGGGACAGGAACAGCTTCGGGTCCGCCAGCCGATCCCACTGTCCGGATAACCAGGCATCTTTGGCCGTACCAATGAAAAAGGTGAAGATGAAGGTTCCCACCAGGATTCCCAGGGCCGTTCCCGAGAAGTAATCTCGGAAGCTCACCCGGGTCAGCCCCATCCCGAAGCTCATGGGCGTAAAAGGAAAATAGATCAGACGAAGATAGAGAACCGTGGCGAAACCGTTTCGCTCGATGGCTTCGTCGTACTTCCTCAGGCGGTCGTTGACCAGGGATGCGGCAAAATCCCGCCCCAGGTACCGCCCGATGAAAAAGGCCCCCGACGCCCCGATCATGGCGCCGATCCATACGTAGAGGAATCCCCAGTAGGCCCCGAAGATCGCAGCGCCCAAAGCCGTCATCAGGGTGGCCGGGACAAAGAGGCAGACCAACGCCCCGTAGAGGAGAACGTAGGCCAGGGGAGCCCAGATCCCGGCTGTGTGAATCAGGTGAGTGAGGCGCTCGGGAGAAAGGTAGCTCCCGACTTCCGTGTGCCGAAAGACATACAGGGCGGAAGCCAGGAATAATACCAAGAGCAAAGCCTTGACGGATGCGGTCTTGTTTTGTGCAAAAAACCTGAACGCCATGGGATTGAAGCACTCCTTTCGGGTCCAACCTATCTGCCCTGGTCGTTTGTGCAGGAAAGGCCCGGAAATCCATGGATTCCTTGACCCTCAGTCCATGGAACTCCTCCCTTTTCCGGTCCGGGAACCCCACCGTGGGGACTCCCTTCAGTCCGAAACCCTCCGCCAGCTTCCCATGAGCCGGATCATCCCGGCGGGTTGGGTCTACCTTGATCATGGCGAAGCCCTCCGCTTCTTTTGCAGTGGACGGGGCACCGCAGGTGTCCTTCTCCATGGCCCGGGAAGTTACGCAGCAAGTCGAACCTGTGCAACCCACGACTTCGTCTTCTTCCATTAGGGTCGGGTGGAACCCCCCCGAAAGGGCCCCAGGTTCCCACTGCTGCCGATTCCGATTTTTCCCAAAGCGGACCCACAGATAAGGGGCCGCCGGGATCACGGGGCGGGTCCGTGCCGGTCTTGGTGCCTTTTCGCCTCAAGGGAAAGGAGCGCGACCCTCCTTCGAGTTTCAGACCTGGGTTCGGCCCCACGGCAAAATATAAGCCGATCCGGGCCGTTTGTCTTGGCTGAAGTTGCCTTCCGGCGGTTTCTCTTCAACTCGCCTATTGACAATCCTTGCCGGTTGATACTACTCTTAGCACTGAAATCCGTTGACTGCTCACCGGACCCCATCCCATCTCTCCCAGGTGACAATCCAGTTATCCATAGCCTCTTCACGACATCGACCGGTGGCCAAGAGAGTCCTTCGAAGTCCGTTGGACTAGTGGAACGCCCATCAGCGAAAGGAAGAGGGCATGAGAAAACAAAACCTGCTAGGAAAACTAAACGTATCCATGGTTTGCGAAGAACCCCGGATGGCCGATGAATTCTTCACCGACTCCGCCAGCAAGTACATTCACAAGATGATCGGCACCCCTCTGCCCCCGGATGTTCGAGCTTCCATTCGTTCAGGAAGAGCCAGCCAATGGCGAATCGGGCAAACCAACGTCGACATCCGCTTTGTCTGCAACGGGTCTCCAAAGCTCCCCAGTTATGAAATGAAACTGGTGCTCACCTCCTCGGCCGCCAATTGAGACGGGCCTTTCGTTTTCGCTCCCTGCTGCCCCGCAACGTTGCGTTGGAGAATGCCCGACGCGGGTTTCGGTCCCGACCTCATCCCGATTCACTCGCCTTTCCACCTCGAGCTCTTCCAGCCGTCACTTTCCGGTTGGACTTCCCGGGGATCACGAGATTGCGCTATAAGGAATCCCCGACCTACTGCGGACGGTCATGAACTCACGGGAAGCGGAATACACAGATGGAGGATTGTCTTTCTTCCCGACAGCGGGACCAGATTCACGCGAGTATCCGGAGGAAATACCGAGGGGTTGCCGAAAACCCCGGAGGATCTTTCCGGTATCCCACCGGGCTTGCAGGCCTTCAGGCCCTGGGATATCCATCACAACTCCTGGACGGCCTGCCTGCAAAAGTCCCGGACTTCTACTGCGGGGTGGGCAATCCCTTTTCCCTGGGTAACCTCTCCACGGGGGCTTTCGTCCTGGACATCGGTTGCGGCGCCGGGGTCGACAGCATTCTTGCAGCCAGATGGGTGGGTCCCCAGGGAAGAGTCCTGGGGGTGGACCTGACCTTCGAGATGCTCTTCCGGGCACGGCAAAACCGGCGGAGGTCGACAGGGGAAAACGTCCTTTTCGCCCAGGCAAGCGCCGAAGCCTTGCCTCTTCCTGCCGCTGCCTTCGACGTGGTGATCTCCAACGGCACGTTCAACCTGGTGCCGGACAAACGGGCAGCCCTGGGAGAAGTCTACCGGGTGATCAAGCCGGGGGGCCGATTCTGGGTCGCCGACCAGGTCCTTCTGGGGAATCCCCCCGAAGATCTCGCGGCCCGCATTGCCCGGTGGGCTCGCTGAGAAGGCGGAGCCGTGCCCGGGAAGGTCTTCCTGGAAATGATTCGGAACACAGGGTTCGTGAGGGTGGAACAGGTGGCGGAGACCGGGTTCGACAGCTCGCCCGCAACCCGAGGCGTTTTGATTCGGGCGGAAAAGGCCTGATTGTCCCGGAATCGTGGCGGGAAATTCAGCCACTACCCGGGTCCCCGTGCACACCATGGGATTTACCGGGGGCCCGGGGGGAAATCCGATGCCCAACCGGAGCGAACGGTTCGGGGGAGGACGATTCCCCGCAGGAATCCCTTTGGCCGCCGCGGTTACGGTGAGCCTTCCGCCCGTGTCCGCCCGGGCCCTCCGAGGGACCCTCCCCGGGTCAGGCCGGGCAATGTTCTCACGAAGGCCACCAGTTGCCACACCTCCTCGTCCGACAACACCACCTCGAAGGCGGGCATTCCGGTCATCTTGAAGCCGTTTCGAACGATCCAGTAGAGCTCGCCGTCGGTCAAGGATGCCTGGAACGAAGGCGCGCTCAGAACGGGGGGAGCAGGGTAGAGGCCCATGGCGAAAGAACTTCGCGCCGTTCCCACTCCCCCGTGACAAGCCCGGCACATCTCCTCGTAGGTCTGTTGACCCTCTTCAATCCAGGCCGGGTCGTTCAGGGGCGGGACCCGGACCACGGCGCTGCGGACCGCGACCGAGCGCCTGCGGGCCATATCCAGAACGGTCACGGTCACGTCCCAATGGGGATCACTGGCGGCCACGTTGTACGCCCCCGTCCACAAAACGACGGCAAGTCCCGCGATCACCGCGGTCCCCAATCCCACCACGGCAAGAACCCATTTCATCCGTCCACCTCCGGGGCGACCCTTGAAAAGAGATTTCCCCACTCCTTCGAGGACCCGTACACAACGGGGAGTTGCCCGTTCTTACAACAGTTTTTCGAAGGCCTCCGTCAATCGTTCCAGGTGCAGCTTCTCCTCCCGGGCCAGTTTCGAGAAAAGGTTCCGGGCGGAAGATTCTTCGAAGTTCGATTGAAGAAGGAGGTATCGGTCATAGGAATTGGCTTCCAGGACCATGGAAAATTCGATCACTTCGCTCAAGGGCCTTCCCTTGGACCATTCCAGGACTTCCTCGAGTCGAACGCCCCCTTCCACCCATCGCTCGGTCCCCAGGTCCCGGACGGCCGAAGCCGGGAAGCCCGGATCGGCCTTCTTCCCCCGGAGTTCCTCGTAAGCCTCGAGAAGGGAACTCTTGTGCCGATCTTCGGCAGCGATGAGACTTTCGTAAAGATCCCGGGCTTCGGCATCCCCGGCAGACTCCCGGACCGTTTGGAAGAACTCTTGGGTCCCGTCCTCGAGCCACCATGCCAGGGCCACGTATTCTTCCAGGGACCGACCGGGAGCAAAATAGGCCTCGGCCGTTTGCGGCATTCCCCGGGCGATGTTTCCCTCCCAGGCCTCGAACCCTCCTTCCATGTTGTGGACGTCCCGGAAACCGGCCCGAGAAAGCATGGAAGCGGCCACCCGGCTCCGCCCCCCCACAGAACAATAGACAATGGTCGGCACCCCGGGAGTCAATTCCTTGAGCTGCCCCGTCAGGCGCCCCAACGGAATGAGCTTTGCCCCGGGAATGTGTCCCTCTTGGTATTCCACGGGCTGGCGCACGTCCAACAGGTTGTAGGTCCCGGCCTCCCGCTCCCGCAAGAAGTCCCGCACTTCGTCCGGAAACCACGAAGAACCCGGCTTGAAATAGTCTTCCTTGTTCATCTCCGCTCCCTGATCTTCTCCAAGGGATCTTCCGGCTCGAAAGGCTCTTGCAGCTCCCCCGACACCTGGAACCTTTCCATGAAGCGCCGATCGATGAAATCCTTCATTCGAAACACCCACGAACCCGCCAGGACCAGGCCGTTTCTCCAAAGGATCCCCCGGCCGTCCCCCATGTTCAGGATCAGCATATAGCCGCCCCCGGGGCGGAAAGGCTTCAACGGACGCCCATCGAGAGCCGCCGCCAGGTTATGGTACAGGACGGGGTTCTGCCGCACGGCCATGACCCCGACCCGGGCAAGGGTCGTGCCCCGAAGGCTGATACAGTCCCCTCCTCCGAAAATCTCCCGGTGAGCCGTGCATCGGAGAGTGGAATCCACCAGCAGACCACCGTCGGGTCCCGTAGGCAGTCCCGATTCCTCGAACAGGGGAGACGGTCTTACCCCAACCGCACTAAAGGCCAGATCGTAATCGAGGATGCGCCCGGTTTCGAGGACAATCTCGCCCGGCTCGATTCTCCGGGCTCGCGTGGCCTCGAGAACGTGAATGTTGCGGGACCGCAGCGACTCGAGGGCCAGGGCTCGTACCCGGGGGGGCGCCCCTGCCAGCAGCCGCTCCCCGGCAACCAGGGTAATGTCTCGAGGAATTCCCGCCTCGGCACAGAGCCTCCAGAGATTTGCGGCTATTTCCGTCCCCGCTGGGCCCCCTCCCAAC
>JARKQW010000223.1 GCA_029974695.1 Syntrophobacteraceae bacterium
TAGCCAGGTCCCAGAGGCGAAGGTCCCGGTCGTACCCCCCCGACAGGGCCGTCCTGCCGTCGTGCCCTATGACCACGGAATTCACCTGGTTGGTGTGCCCCTCGAGGTCCCGCAGGACCTTTCTCGTGTTCGGGAGCCTTCGGCGGCATTCTTCGACGGCGTCCCGAAACTCCGGGAAGGAGAATCCAACGGGTTCGGGGCTGTCCCAGCATTTCATCGCAGCGGCAAAATCGTGACGTTCCATGTGGATGAGCCCCAAGAGGCACGGGATCTTCCCGTGGCCGGGATGGGAAGTCTTCACTTCCTCCATGTCCTGGAGAAGCTCTTCGTCGGTCTTTTGTCCCGAACGCCACAGGACCATGCCCAGGTTGAAGGTGGCTTCGGGGTGGTGAGCTTCTTTTTCGAGGGCTCGGTTCCAGAGGTCCAGCGCTTCCTGCCTCTTCCCAAGATCGAGGAGCGAAAGGGCCCGGTTGTTTAGGTCGTCGGCGGCACCCGTGCCTCCCCGGCTTTGGATTCGGGGGTAGGGCGATCCGGTGTGTTCCCGGTAGATCTCCCGGAGAATGTCCGCCACGACGCCCATGCTTTCGGGGCGAAGATCCGGGTCGTGCTGAAAACAGCGTCGAAGAAGCTCCGCCACGGATTGGGGCATCTCGACCAACGGGTCGAACGGATGGGGGCAGGCCAGGAAGTTCTCGAGGACCTGGGCGGCGACGGACCCAACGGGCCAGAGGATTCTTCCCGAAAAGAGCTCGAAGAGGCAAAGCCCGAAGGACCACAGGTCCGTCTTGGGACTGACGAGCTTGCCTTCCACCTGTTCGGGGGAGGCGTAGGCGGGGGTGTATCCCAGCAGGGTGGCCCGAGGATCGGGGGATGGGGCGGACGGTCCCGGGGCCCGGGGCGTTCCCCTTCGAGCCAGGCCGAAATCCGTCACTTTGGCCGTTCCGTCCACGGTCATCATGACATTGGCGGGTTTGACGTCCTGGTGAACCAGGCCTCGGCTGTGGGCATACTCGAGTCCCCAGGCGAACTGGACGGCGATATCGAGGACCCGGGAGAGGTCCGCGGCCTTTTTTTCGCGGATCCAGGCCCGAAGGCTTCCCCCGGCAACATATTCGGCGAACACCCGCGGGACGCCCTGCATCTCCCGCACGTAATAGCAGCTCACGATGTGAGGGTGGAGGCCCAGGTTGACCCAGGTCTCGGCTTCCTGCTTGAATCGTTCCACGCCTCCGGCAGCGGCCAGCACTTCCTGCCGGGGGCTCTTCACGGCAAGGTCCAGGTTCCAGCCGCGATGGCGCACCCGATGAACCACGCCGAAGGCCCCTTCTCCCAAAGTCTCGAGAACTTCGTATTCCCGACCGATTCGGCTGCCGGGCCTCCATCCGGGCGGGGAAGGCTCCGCCCCGGGAGAAGAGGCCGCGGCGGCCGGGAACTTTCCCCGGCATGTCTTGCAGCGCACGGAGCGGCCCAGGTAGTGGTCGGGTACCTTGAAATACCGGGTGCCGCAGAAGGGACACTCAACCGTCAACGGCATGGGGACCATCCACCCGGATCAAGAGAACCGTCACGTTGTCGTGGCCTCCGGCGTTGTTGGCCGCATCCACTAAGGCCCGGGCGCATTCTTCGAGGGGAGAGTCCGCCGCAGAGCACCCGGTGAGGATTTCCTCGATGAGGGCGTCCTCGATCATGCCCGTCAGGCCGTCCGAGCAGAGGAGGAGAAGGTCCCGGGGTTCGATCTCGACGATGGAAACCTCGGGCAGGGGATCTCCCGGCATCCCCACGCAGCGGGTGATCTGGTTTCGCGCCGGGTGAGTGCGGGCTTCCCCGGGCTCGATCTCGCCGAAGTCCACCAGCATCTGCACCAGGGAATGGTCCCGGGTGAGGGGGTGAAGCCGACCCTTGCGCAGGACGTAGGCACGACTGTCTCCCAGGTGAGCGATGATCGCCTCGAGGTTTGATATCCAGGCCTGAACCACCG
>JARKQW010000234.1 GCA_029974695.1 Syntrophobacteraceae bacterium
GGATCACCCACCGCACCACCTCTTCGTCCCAGCCCCCGGCAACGATTTGGGCCGCCGGCAGGCGCTTTTCCACGTAGGCGGCGAGGATGGCGTCCAGGACTTCATAGGGCGGAAGAGTGTCCTGGTCCTTTTGATTGGGACGCAGTTCCGCCGAGGGCGCTCGAACCAGGGTGCGCTCGGGGATCCAGCCGCGCTCCCGGGTCAATTTCCAGGCCAGTTCGTACACAAGGGTCTTGGGGACGTCGCCCAGGACGGCCAGTCCCCCGTTCATGTCGCCGTAGAGGGTGCAGTAACCCACGGCCACTTCGGACTTGTTCCCGGTGCTGAGGAGCAGCCGGTTGAACTTGTTGGACAGGGACATGAGGACGACGCCGCGAAGCCGGGCCTGGAGATTTTCCTCGGTGACGTCGGCAGGCAGGTCCCCGAATACGGGGGCCAGCACCTCGCAGGCTTTTGCGAAAAGATCGCCGATGGGGACCACGGCAAAGGAAATTCCCAGCCTTTGGGCCAGCTCCCGGGCATCCTCGAGGCTCTCCGGGGCGTTGAAGGGACCGGGCATGGCCACCCCCATCACCCGGTCCGCTCCCAGGGCCAGGACCGCCACGCAGGCCGTCAGGGCCGAGTCCACCCCTCCGCTCAACCCCAGAACCACCTTTTCGAAACCGCATTTGCGGGAGTAATCCCGAAGGCCCAGGATGAGCGCTTCGAGGACTTCGGAGGTCTGATCGAGTTCGGAGCCGTGGATGTCCCCCTCGAGAGTCGAGGTGTCCACCACCACGAGATCTTCGCGGAAGTCCGCTCCCCGGGCCGTGATATTCCCGGCGGCGTCCACGGCCATGCTGTGGCCCTGGAAGATGAGTTCGTCGTTGCCCCCCACCTGGTTGACGTAGAGGACCTGGACTTTTCCCCCGAGGGCATGGGTCCTGAGAAGCTGGGTCACCGAGGCGGTCTTCCCCACGTGATAGGGGGACGCCGAAATGTTGATCACCAGGTCCACGGAGGCTTTCCGGAGCTCGCAAACGGGGTCGCATCGATACAGTCCCTGGGGCAGGTACCCGGCAAGGTTCCAGATGTCTTCACAGATGGTGATGCCCAGCCGTTCTCCCTTGAAATCCACCCAGGTGGCGTTTTGGGCGGGTTCGAAGTACCTTTCCTCGTCGAAGACGTCGTAGGAAGGAAGAAGCATCTTGTGGGCGCAGGCGATGCGTTCTCCGCCGTAGCAGAACAGGGCCGAATTGTGATACGGCTTGCCAAAACCCGATTCGTTTTCCGACACGACCCCGCACACAATGCCGATGTCCTTGCCGGCTTCCCGGAGGGTCTTCCAGTACCGCCGGGAGGCACGAAAGAAGCACTCTTCATCCAAGAGATCCCGGGGCGGGTATCCCAGGAGAGCCAGTTCGGGAAAAACCACCAAATCGCAATGCCGTCGGCGAGCCTCTTCGACGAAGTTGCAGATCTTGGCGGCGTTGCCCGCAAAATCCCCCACGAAAGGATTGATCTGAGCCAGAGCCACGCGCATGGTTCGTCCTTTGGATCCAGGGTACGGCCGTCACGGCCGTCGGTTATAGGAGCAATCGACGGGAACGAGGAGCCTCTAGAATATGCAGGATTCGGGCCAGATGCGATCCCATCTCGATCCCTTCCCCGCAGCGGCCCGTCGCCCCCGATGCCGAGAGCCTCCTCTCGGGGATCATTCCTGGGGTTTGACGCGAAAACGCCGCGGGTCGATCCCGTACTTGGTCACTTTGTACTGCATAATCCGCTTGGTGGTCCCCAGGAGGCGGGCCGCCTGGGATTGGTTCCCTCGAACATCCTTCAGCGCGTCGGTGATGAGGTCCCTTTCGAAGGCGCCCACCAGGGCTTCGAGCTTTCCACGGCTGACGTTTTGGGTGCCTGCGGGCTTCATCTGCAGGGTGGGAGGCAGGTGCCAGGCCTCGATGGCTTCCCCGTTGGCCA
This sequence comes from Syntrophobacteraceae bacterium, assembly GCA_029974695.1. Lineage (GTDB taxonomy): Bacteria > Desulfobacterota > Syntrophobacteria > Syntrophobacterales > Syntrophobacteraceae > JAGPLX01. Next base: position 1,960 of record JARKQW010000234.1, read on the forward strand.
GGAGCACGGCGCGTTCGATGCAATTCTCCAGTTCCCGGACGTTGCCCGGCCAGTGATAGGACATGAGCATGTCGATGGCGCTGGTGGAGATGCGGGCCACCTCTTTGGAGAACTCGCGTGCGTACTTGAGCACGAAATGGTCCGCCAGCAGGAGGATGTCCGGCCCCCGTTCCCGGAGGGGAGGCAGGAAGATGGGAAAGACGTTCAGGCGGTAGTACAGGTCGGATCGCACCGTTCCCAGGGCGACTTCTTTTTCCAGGTCCTTGTTGGTTGCCGTGATGACCCGAACATCCACCTTCACGGTGCGCGACGAGCCCAGGGGCTGGAATTCCCGTTCCTGGAGGACCCGAAGCAGCTTGGCTTGGGCGATGGGAGACAATTCCCCCACTTCGTCCAGGAAGATAGTCCCCCCCTGGGCCTCTTCAAAGCGCCCTCTCCTCCGGGTCACGGCACCCGTGAAAGCCCCTTTTTCGTGTCCAAAGAGCTCGCTCTCGAGAAGCGTGTCCGGCATGGCCGCGCAGTTGACCTGGACCAGGGGGAATTTCCTGCGGCGGCTGTTCTCGTGGAGGGCCCTGGCCACCAGTTCCTTTCCGGTGCCCGTTTCTCCACGAATGAGAACCGTGGTGTTGGTGTCCGCCACCTGGTCGATGAGGCGCAAGACTTCCTGGACGACCTTGGATCGCCCGATGATGTTGGTGATGGGCCTCCGGGCTTCGGCGAGCATTCTTCGCAGGCGCCGGTTTTCCTCCTCGACGGCCCGGACATGAACCACTTTCCCCAGGAGCTCGGCTGCGGCTTCCAGGAACTTCACCTCCCGGTCCAGGTCCTCGACCCGGTGAGCCAGCTTGTCCGTGGAAAGGACCCCCACCACCCGGTTCTGATAGAAGATGGGGACACAAAGAAAAGCCAGCTCGGCCCTGTTCAGGTTCTTTCGGGCCCCGGTGCGGTCCAGGAAATGGGTCTCGTTCTTGAGATTGGCAATGGCCATGGGACGACCGGTCTGGGCCACCTTGCCCGTGATCCCCTCCCCCGGCTGGTAGGAAATCTTGTCGACTTCCACGTCCACTCCCCGGGCCACGTCCAGCCAGGCTTCCCCCGTCTGAAGGTCCAGGACCGAGATCATGCCCCGTTCCATTCCCAGCCAGGAACTGAGCACGTCCAGGGTCTGCTGGAGCTGGTCTTTCAGCTCGCCGGGACGCGAAATGACCCGGGCGACCTCGTGCAGGGCCCGGAGCTCCAGGTAGCTAAAATTCTCTGCCATGTTCCGTTCCCGTAGTCAAAGTTCGACCCATGAGGGTTCAGTCCACCGTTGGAAAACCAGTACCGGGGTTTTATTTACCGGATCAGCACAAAAATGTCACCAAACTTCCCTCCCCATCTGAACCCCTCACTCATCGAGCGGCCGAACCCCCTTTGCCCCGTGCGCCCCGCCCTTCCCCCTCCCGGGAAAGAATTCATTGTGGACCCGAACGAATGCAGTTATTATTCAGCCGATCGAAAGGCAGAGGAGGGGCTGTGCCTCCACTTCAAGCGTAGGAGATATGAGGGTGCTGACGGAATTCATTTCGAAACTGGCGGTCCGGTGTCTGGAGACGACCGGATATGCGGGAGCGGCGGTGCTCATGGCCCTGGAGAGCATGATCGCTCCCGTTCCCAGCGAAGCGGTGATGCCCTTTGTGGGCTTTCTCGTGGTGGACGGCAAGTGGAACCTTTACATGGCGGTCTTAGCCACCAGCCTGGGTTCCGTCCTGGGTTCCCTGGTTTCCTATTCTATGGGCGCTTACGGGGGAAAGCCCCTGGTCACCCGGGTGGGCAAGTACCTGCTCCTGGACCATCACGACCTGGAACTCACCGAAAGGTTCTTTCACCGACGAAGCGGCACCATCACCATCTTCGTGAGTCGGTTCGTTCCGGTCGTTCGCCACTTGATTTCCATTCCCGCGGGCACCGGCCGAATGCCCCTGGGGCCCTTCCTCACGGCCACCCTGGCGGGGGCCACTTTGTGGAACACTTTTCTTCTCGTCTGCGGAATGAAGCTCCGGGAACATTGGGGCCTCGTCCAGAAATATTCCCACCAGGTGGATATCGGAGTCGCGGTTTTCTTGTTCCTAGGCGTTCTCTGGTTTTTGCGATCGCGCCTGTCGCGAAAGGCGGGACCTTCTCAAGTTTGACCGCCGAGAGGGCCCGGAGACCATCGCTCACTCCGGGACTCGACCGGTTGGAGCAACCCTTCTGCCGGGGACTTGCCCCAAGCCCCGGTTTATCAGCGGGACCCGCGCCTTTGTCCCCAACGGCCTCCTTTGCCGGGACGGCCCCGGGGCTCCCGGCCCGGCCATCGATGCAGGGTCCGCCTCGCCGAGCCCCCAGCGACACGGAGAGAGCTGCAAGATGGAAACCCTGAAGAGTTATATCGACGAGAAACAGCAGGCCTTCATCGTGTGTTCCCAATGCGGGGCGCGCAGGATCGTCGACGCCTCCAAGATGGGAAGCCTCAGCGAAATCAAGGCGAAATGCACCTGCGGTTTCGTCTTCCTAGTGTCCTTTGAACGCCGGTACTTCTACCGAAAGAAGGTCAATCTGCGAGGGGAGTACCTACGCCCCCCGCCGGATAAGTCCTGGGGCGAAGTGCTGGTCGTCGACATCTCCCGAACGGGTCTGGCCTTCCGTCGGGTGTCCGGCAGCCCCCTGAAGACGGGAGAGACCGTGAAGATCACCTTCACCCTGGACGACCCGGCCCAGTCCGTCATCAGCAAGAACGTCATCGTGCGGCGGGTGGATGGCGACAAGATCGGAGCGGAATTTGTGGATCGAAACCTGGGCAAGGCCCTCGGGTTCTACCTGATGCCCTGAAAAGACGCAGGCGGACCGACCTCCCTTTCGACATCGACGCCATGGAAACACTCTATCGATTCAGGAAAATCGACCCCCAAGCCTACGACGACCTGCGCCTACAGGTCAGCAGGGAGTACACCCAGGTGAAGATGCGCGATTTCTTCCTGGGAAAGCCGGTTCCCGTCGAGATTTATTTGCCGATGATGGGAAGGTCCGAAACCCTCTCCATCGAGAAGGTGGTCCACAAGGACCAGGTCTACGAGCCTTCCCTCCATCGACGCCTGGCCGAGGAAGGAATCCACACCGCCTTCATCCGGCACGAGGACGAGACCGCGTTTCTCAACTATTTCAGCGAGCAGGTGCGAGAGACTCTCCATTCCCAGGACCTTCCTTCGGAGAAAAAGACCCAGCTCCTTTACGACAACGCGGAAATTCTCATCAAGAAGGTGTTCCGGGAACGTCCCACCTTTGCCGGCGTTTCCATGGGGCGAAACCTGGTCGAGAGCTTTGCCGTCCACCTGTCCGTCGACTCCGTTCCCTCCCAGGCGCTCCTTTCAATTTTTTCCAAGGATTATTACACCTTTACCCATTCGATCCAGGTTGCCATCCTGGGCATGTCCTTCTGCCGGTTCCTGGGGTGGAGCAAGGAAGAAACCGTGGATTTCGGACTGGGGGGACTTTTCCACGACATCGGCAAGAGTGCCGTCGACGACAAGATCCTGAACAAACCGGGAAAGCTGGACAAAGACGAATTCGAGCTCATCAAGCGCCACTGTGTTCTGGGGGTCGAACAGCTCAAGGACGCCCACGCCATGTCCAGGGAGCAGCTGAGGGTGGTATTGCACCATCACGAGGGCATGGACGGATCCGGTTATCCCGACGGGATCGAGGGCCCGGAGATTCACCGGTACGCCCGCCTGGCTCGAATCGTGGACTGCTTCGACGCCCTCACCACCAAGAGGCCTTACAAAGACGCCATGCCGCCGGCGGAGGCCTTGGAGCTCATGCGGCGGGAGATGAGCCGGGTACTGGACCCCCACCTTTTCAAGGCGTTTGCAAGCTTTCTGCACCTGGAAGACCCGGTTCCCGAGGTCTTCCAATCCCAGCGCATGAACATCGAGTTGGGCACCCGGGTGTTCATGGAGGGGACCGGCGGCGTGCAGGTGAAGACTTCCCTGGTGGGCATGGACCCGGATCGCTACCTCATCGTGAAGCCCCCCAAGGGCGCCGGTGCCGTCCAACCGTTTTGCCTGGGGGTCGATATCATTTGCCGCTATTTCCACTCGGGCTACGTGTACGGCTTTCGGTCCCGAATCCTTCACCGGACCTTCACGCCGTTTGCGCTCCTCTTCCTTTCCTACCCGAAGGCCGTCGAGACCGTCAACCTCCGGAAGGAACCCAGGATCGACTGTTTTCTTGCTTCCGAGGCCGTCATTGCCGGGGTGAAGCACCCGGGCGTCATCGCCGACCTGAGCACCGGCGGCTGCCGGTTCGTGGTGGGACAGGATCGAGACCTGGGACTGCCCCAGGTGAAGGTGGAAGATGAGCTTATCATCCACACGAGGTTTGCGGGAGACGCCGAGCCCAAAGCCCTCCCGGGAAGGGTCCGCAACCTCCGGATGGAAAAGGAGAAGGTGATCCTCGGGGTCGAGTTCGAAAACCTCGGCCCGGAGACTGTGCTTCATCTGGAAAAATGCGTGCGGGAGGTCCTGGACCTGATCCTGTGATGCATGGGCGGGTCAGGGCCCTCCGGGACTTTCCCGTGCCCGAGCGCTTCACCGTCCTCGGGTCCCTCCCGTCGAGGAAGTCGGCAAACCCTTGCCGACGTCCGGGAAAAGGCGGAAAGCCGCCTCTGCCCCGTGCGGAGAGGGACGGGGAGAATGGAAGCCCCATTGCGGATGAGCCCCGGACGGAGTCCCTTGATGCTCATCCGGGAAAGCGCCGCCGAAACCTTTCGAACCTCTGTGCGGGAGATCTTTCATGACCCTTCCCGGCCGGAAGCTGACTCCGACGAGTTCCATAGAGAGTGTGGACTATTCCCTTCTTCGAGAATACCTGGATTCCCGAGCCCACCGGGCCGATGACTTCCTCCAGAAAAGTCTGCTGGGCGAACTCATCGGCAAGTATGTCGACCTGGAAAGACGGGTGGATGCGCTCCTCAAGAACACCCTCCCGGCCACCGTCGCCGAAGAGATCAAGCACTCCGGAACCTTCAGCCCCCGATCCTACGACTGCTCCATCCTGTTTTCGGACATCGCAGGCTTCACCCGACTGGCGGAAAGAGTCCCCGGCGAGGTCCTCCTCCAGATGATCGATGCCCTTTTCCGCGGTTTCGACGAAATCATGGAACGGTTCGGGGGCACCAAGATCAAGACCATCGGGGATGCCTACATGGCGGTTTTCGGGGCCCCCGAGCCCCTCGAGAACCATGCGGTCCAGGCAGTGAAGACGGCCCTGGCCTTCCAGGACTTTGTGCAACGGTTCCGCGGGGCACGGGACCTGGACCTTGGCCTGCGCATCGGGGTCCATTCCGGGTCGGTGATGGCGGCGGTGGTGGGAAAGGAGCGGATGCAGTTCGATGTGTTCGGAGACAACGTGAACGTCGCTTCCCGGATGGAGAGCGCAGGAGAAATCGACCGGGTCAACGTCTCTCACGAAGTCTACCTCAGGGCCGCAGACGCCTTCATCTTCCGGGAAAGAGGCGAAATCCCCCTGAAAAACCGTGGGCTCATGAGGGCCTATTTTGTGGAGGGAGAACGAAAAGATGTGCCCCAGTGACAAGAATCTCTACGATCGGCCGGTGCTCATAGCCCCGGGCGTCTATTGGGTGGGTTACCAGGACACGATCTATAACATGCACTCGAACCCTTACCTCGTGGTGGAAGGGGACGAAGCCGTGCTCATTGACGGGGGAAGTCGCCCCGACTTCCCCGTAGTCATGACCAAGGTCCTGCAGACGGGGCTGCGAATCGAACAGATCCGGGCAATCATCCTGCACCACTACGACCCCGACCTGTGCGGGTCCCTGCCCAACATCCTGGATCTGCTGGGCAAGAAAAGTGTTCAAGTGTTGTCCGCGGAAGCCAACCACATGTTTATCGCCTACTATCTGGCCAAGGAGCATCACCCCCTGCTGACCCCCACCGAGGCCTACCCCGAAGGCTACGATCTCAACGGCAGGACCCTGCGCTTTTACCCGACACCCTACGCCCATGCTCCGGGGAGCTTCATCACCTACGACACCCGGACCAAGACCCTTTTCACCAGCGACCTGTTCGGTAGCCTGTCCAGGAAATGGGACCTGTACGCCGAGCTGGCCCCGGAATGCGAACAATGCCCCGACTACGAGCACTGTCCCAACGGGCGGGATTACTGCCCGCTCCCCGATATCCTGGACTTCCATCGGCAGGTGATGCCCACCGCGCGGGCCGTAAGGATGGCCATGGAGACGATCCGGGGCCTGGACGTGGAAATCCTCGCACCACAGCATGGGAGCGTGTTCGCTCGGCGGAGCGACATCGATTTTCTCTGTCGCATGCTGGCGGGCATGGATCGCATGGGCATCGACGAGAGGGCGGGGGGGTGATGCCCAACCCCGGACCTCCGTCTTCGACAAGTTCCGGCGGGGTCACTCAAGGGCGACCCCGGATTTGTTGTTCCAGGGACTCCTGGTGGGACCTGGTGTCCGTCAGGATCTTGTGCAGGGCTTTCTGGTATTCGGGATGGTTCGTTTTGACGATGGCGGCGTATTGGGACTCGAGGATGGAGCGCTCGAGGTCCCGGGCCAGGAACAGGGCTTTTTTCTGGGTAAGCTCCTGGTTCTTCAGCTTTTTCAGGTTGTCGCGCACCCCTTGAATCACGGTCCGCACGGCCACGGGATTCATGGGACGCCCCACCTGAAAATGAGACGGATCGGATTTCAGGAGCGCTTTCATCTCCTGGAGGAATTGGGCGTGGAGCCTTTCGGCGGCCGCCAGGTCCCGCCACAAGGCCTCATCCTCCCCCAGGATCTCCGCGCAGCTCTCGTAAAAAACCGCCATTTCCTGCTCCAACAAAGCCATCGCTCCCATCAGTTCTTCCACTTTGCGCGCTTCTCCGGGCAGCATAGATCCCCTCTTCATCGCAAAAGGGCCGATGCACACTCTCCCCCCATCCCCCTTCCCGGACGGGGATCACGAAAGACTGCAAAGCCGGTGAACGGTTTTGCTGCAAACCCATTCACCGGCTCATCGTCTTTCCTGCGAATCTCCAAGCTCAGGACTTCATCCGCACAATGAAAGCAAGCCGCTTCTTCCCGGCAGGCACCGGGAACTCGTAACTCGACTGTTTGCGCATGTTCACTTTCCGCCGATTGGTTGGGTCCTCGAGGGACACCTTGAGGTTGCCGGGGAGTGTCCCGATCTCCTTCCACCGCAGCACGTAACGAGTCGCACCCTTTCGAGGCGGGAGCTCCAGCCTCACATGAAAGTCCTCCGGAAGGGCGTCCGGGGGCCTCACATCCACCGCATATTGGCCGGGCCTCACCTTCCACTTGCCGTGATTCACGTAGATTCGAGGAGCCAGTTTGGAAACGGGGGGAGGAGAGGTACAATCCAGTGAATCGAGTCCCTTGGAAGCCCGATCATCCAATCCTAGGAAGAGGGTTCGATCCCGATATCCCCGGCCCTTTTCGCTCAGGATGAAGGAAATGCCCCCGGGCATTTGGGTGAGGGAAGGAAGGACGGACGACGCCGTGGTCCGCGGTGAGGCGGGCACAGTACCGGAAGGGTAAAAAAGCAGCTGTACGTTTTCGCTGCTGACGTTGTTCATCCAGTAAGCCTGCCACTCGTCGAGCAGTCCGGCTCCCCCCGCCCGAACGGCGAAGTATCCCGATCGATATCCCCATGCCTCTTTTTCCACCTTGAGATCCACCTGGGACCCGAGGGGGACTTCGACCCATTCCCCTCCCTCCCGGTAGCGAACGACCACATCCTCCAAGGCTCCCCGGCCAAGAAACGGGTATCCGACCATGTTCCATCCCGGAGCCACCGTAACCGTGTAGGGAGTGGTGTCGGAAATGAACTGTCCGGACACCGCGAGCTGCCGATCAATGGCGGTAATGGCCCAGAATCCCTGTCCCGGGGCGACGGGCGTCAGGTCCGGGTATTCCACATAATCCTGCCCGGCCGGCTCATATTGGAACAGACGCAACCGTGAAGGAGTGTACCCGGACTCCTGGCCTGCGCCAAACACCCCGAGGGGGTCAGGATTGGCGGGAATAATCCCCGGGACGCCGATCAGGTGGTAGTCTTCCAGCTTGCCGATTCTGCCGTCCTTGTTGACGTCGGCCTCCAAGACGCGGCCCACTCCCTTTGAGAAAGCCGTCTCGTACCACTGGCCCCAAACCTTGCCGTCAAACGCCTTCACGCGGGCATAATACGTGACTTGGAATTTGAGAGGAGGCCCGCCGTAGGAAACGGAACCGGCAGAAGAACTGACGGCACCGGGGTCCCACACCACTTCCCCCGTGCCTCCGGGACCGGTCCAGACCGCCACCTGATAGGCTTTCTGAGGATCGCCGTCCGCATCCCGATAGGTCCAACGGATAGTCCCGTCAACGTAAGTAACCGGGTCCGTCGTTGGGGGCACGTTGGCGGAGAGTCCCGTCCATTCGAATTCGGTCCACCGGTCCCTGTTTCCGGAATAGAAGCTGTAGACTCGGTCGTCGTCGGGGGCACTCACGTAGTAGGAGATGTCCTCCTGTGTCGGAAGATAGTAGGCCGACGTCAGGGTCCCCTGCTTCCCCCCTGCCTCCAGAGCGACATAGTCAATCCCGGCGGTCTCATATCGATAGTCTTGCCAAACCCGGACACGGTATTTGCCGACGGGATCGGGCAAGAACAAAGACAGGTCGTATACTATGGTCTGCAACTTATAGGGGTCCTCGGGATCGTACGGAAGGGAAAAACCGTCCCGCATGACCCAATCGCGCCCGTCGTGGGTGAAGATGAAAAAGGTGCTGCTTTGGGGAATGTAATACCCCTCGCTTACGAAAAGGAAGCTTCTCCGAGCCAGGGTTTGAGGCTCCTCGGCAAAGGAAAGCGAAAACTTCCCTCCTTTGCTCATGGTCACATAGCGGTTGTCGGAGGAATTCAGCAGGGACGAGATATCTTCCCCGCCCAGATCCGCGCTGAGAAGGGGCAGGTTCCGCACCGCCTTCACGGGTTCCGGACCCGGGGACAACCCTGCAAAGTCGATCTCGTGGTACTTGCACTTATGGGAGACGGACTCGAGTCGGACCTTGATTTCCCCGTTTCTATCCGGAAGAAACGGGGACAAGTCAAACACGCATTCGGACCATTCGAACCTTGGCTTCAGGCGGCCCCGTTCCACCCATTTGCCCCCTTCATCGAGGGTCTTCACCACCACTGCGGGAGGGCCGGTGTAAGGCTTCCAGGCGCCTTCTCCCTGGACGAAGCCTTTGACCCGCAGGACCAGGCGAGCCCCCAGGCTCACGTCCACGCCTCCAAAATCCACCTGCACAAAGTCGTCGGCGTAGGCATGGAAACCGGAATTGTCCGGGCTTCCGATCTTTGACGTGACATCCGCCCCGGAATTGCTGAAGGCGACCTGGGGAACGACCAGTTCCTCGGGTCGGTAGGCAAACACGTTGCCGCGATCGTCGGGCCCGACGGCCACATTCTCGTCATGGTCCACGGCCACCAATCCCGCATAGTCCGTGAAGGACACTTCCGACTCGATCTCTCGGACTTCCAGCCGGTAGACGTTCTCCTGGGCAACCAAGTCCTTCTGCAGAAGGTAGAAATCCGTGTATTCACGGTTTGCAAGGCGGGCCACCGAGTAGATGTCGTTGTCTCGAACGAAGTCGGTCCCGTCCCATGGATAGACCCAGGGGCAGGAGGCGTAGGGAGAAGTGTCTTCCATGGCCCTCAGGGTGAAGCTTTTCTTGGCTCCGGAGCCTTCATAGACGGTAATGGCAACGTCGTCGACGTAGAAGCCCGGATAGTCCGGGGAATAATCCCCTTCATAGGCACGGAACTTAAGAAACAGGTGTCCCCCGGCCTTATCGGAAATGTCGAATTCGTAACGCTGCCATTCACCGCTCATGTTTCCGAAGAGTTCGGCCAGGGAATCCCAGTTGACCCCGTCCGAAGACACCATAAACTCGCCCCTGCTCGTCATGTCGTAGATGCTGATCCACCCGAAAAAGCGCACCCGGACGACCTGGCCCCGGGCCA
>JARKQW010000256.1 GCA_029974695.1 Syntrophobacteraceae bacterium
GATGGCTCCGTGGGTTGCCGCCTCGAAGTACCTTGCCGGAATGATGGCCGTGACGAAGGCCAGGATCGCCAGGTCGGGTTTCAGATCCCGGTAGCGATCAAACACCGCCTCGTCTCGATAGGCGGCCGGCTGAATCACCTCGATGTTCCGGGATGCGGCCAGGGACTTCAGGGGATCGGCTTTGCCGCCCGGCTTGTCGGGAGGTGTGAAGACTCCGACCACGTTCTCACCCTTTTCCAGCAATGCCTCCAGGGTCTTTTCCCCAAAAGCGGCCTGACCGATGACCACAATTCTCATCTTCCCCTCTCCTTTTTTCTTTCAGGGTGACGGTTTCGAGTCCTTGGGGGACGGTTGGGACCCCGGTTCCGTTTCCACCCCGGGGGTGGTTGGGCGCTCTTCCGTCTCGGGACGGGCCGTCAGCACCTCTTGATGCCAAAGGGGCTGACGCTGGGTCTCCTCCCGGCGCAGTTCGCACGGGTCCCGTGCACAGATGGGACATTCGGGGTCGATACAGGGCTCCGCGTGGATGAGTGTCTCCGCGTCTCGGCCCAGGTGATGCCGGAGGATCTCTTCGAGCTGAGTCACCTCGTTATGGGCCTGGTCCAGGGTGAGATCCCGGGGAAGAATCAGGTGAAAATCCACGTGGACCCGATTGCCGGACCGCCAGGCCCTCAGCCGGTGGATATCGATCCACGTTTCCTTGCGATGCCCGGCAATGAAAAGAGAGATTTCTTCGAGCAACGCCGGGTCCGAAGCATCCATGAGCCCGGCGAAGGATTCCCGGATCAGTTTTCCTCCGATGTAGAGGATGTTGACGGCCACAAGGCACGCAATGGCCCCGTCCATCCAGTACCAGCCCGAATACCCCACCGCCGCCAACCCCACGAGAACGCCCGCGGAGGTGTACACATCCGTCATTACGTGCTTTCCGTCCGCCACCAGGGCCAGGGATCGAGTCCTCGCCCCCACGCGCAGCAATCCCAGTCCCAGGAACAGGTTCACCACCATGGTGCCCAAGAGGATCCACAAGCCGCCCGTCAAGGCGGGGAGTTCCCGGGGTTGCCACAGCTGACTCCATCCCGACCGCACGATCCCGATGGCGGCAAAGACGATGAGGGCACCTTCGAAGCCCGCGGAAAAGTACTCGATCTTTCCATGCCCGTAGGGATGGGTCTTGTCCGGCGGCTTGGCGGCCAGCAGAATGGAACCCAATCCAAAGCCGCTTGCCACCACGTTGATGATGGACTCGAGGGCGTCCGATAGGATGGCGGATGACTGCGTCAGCCAATAGGCGTAGAACTTCGCGACCATGAGGACCGCTCCCACACAGAGGGACAGGCTGATGGCGGCGATTCGAAGGGTTTGATCCTTTTTTTCCATGCTCTCCACCGGGAACGAAGCGATTGCCGTGAGACCCTTTCATTCCATTCTAGGGGAACACGTTTCCCTCCACAAGGGGAAGGTCCTTTGAGGATTCGGGTTCCTCCACCCCGCCAAATCTCGCCGAAAAGCCCCCGGTCGAGGGGGCGGTCATCGGCGTCCGCTGCGCCGGGCGGGCGACCATTCGAGGCGGGTCCCTTCTCGACACGGGCGACGGGGGCATCTCTCGGGTCGATGAGCCTCTGCATTGGAAAAGGGACGCGCTCCGGTTATAGTGGAAAGAATACCCGACGCCTGCTTCCCCGCCGTAAGCCCCCAGCGCCCCGGGGAGGGTAACGAAAACGCCTCCTACGCCCGGGAAAGGAGATGCAAAGGGGCGGCTTCAACCCGGGGGGAATAAGGCCTCGTGCGGGGAAACGACCCAGGAATCGCCTCCCGGAAAAGGGAGACCATCCTTCAACAGCTTTCCAGGGGGGACTTCGGAAGACCCATGAAACCTTTTGCGCTCAGGGCGGACTGGGAGCCTACGGGCGACCAGCCCCAAGCCATCGCACAACTGACCGAGGGCCTCCTTGCCGGGACCCGGGAACAGACCCTCCTGGGGGTCACCGGTTCGGGAAAGACCTTTACCATGGCACAGGTCATTGCAAACCTGCAAGTACCCGCCCTCGTCATCGCACCCAACAAGACCCTGGCCGCTCAACTCTACGGCGAGTTCAAGGCCTTTTTCCCGGAAAATGCCGTGGAGTACTTTGTCTCCTACTATGACTACTATCAGCCCGAGGCCTACGTACCCCAAACGGACACTTACATCGCCAAGGACTCGTCCATCAACGAGACCATCGACAAGATGCGCCATTCGGCCACCCGGTCTCTTTTGGATCGCAGGGACGTGATCATCGTAGCCAGCGTTTCGTGCATTTACGGGTTGGGATCTCCCGAATCCTACCGGGAGATGCTTCTCCAGCTTCGTACCAACACGGAAGTGTCCCGGGAGCAGGTCCTGCACAAGCTCGTGGAGATTCAATACACCCGCAACGACGAGGACTTTCATCGAGGGGTTTTCCGGGTTCGGGGGGACGTTCTCGAGATCTTCCCCTCCTACGAAGAGGACCGGGCCATCCGGGTGGAATTCTTCGGCGACGAGGTGGACACCATCAAGGAGGTGGATCCCCTGACGGGGAGGACCCTCCGTTACCTCGAGAGCGTCGCCGTCTACCCGGGGACCCACTACGTGACCAGCCGGGACAACCTGGAACGGGCCGTGGGCGACATCCAGCGGGAACTGGCCGAGGTCCTCGATTCTTTCCGCCGGGAGGGCAAACTGCTGGAAGCCCAGCGTTTGGAGGAACGTACCCGGCTGGACATCGAGATGCTCCTGGAACTGGGCTACTGCAGCGGCATCGAGAATTACTCGCGACATCTCGACGGGCGCGGGGCGGGAACGCCCCCCGCCACCCTCCTCGATTATTTCCCGGACCCCTGGATCCTCTTTGTGGACGAGAGCCACATCACCATTCCCCAGTTGCGGGGCATGTACCGCGGAGACCGCTCCCGCAAGGAAACCCTGGTTCGCTACGGTTTTCGACTGCCTTCGGCCTTGGACAACCGACCCCTGTCCTTCGAGGAATTCGAATCCAAGGTGCGGCAGGTGGTCTACGTCTCGGCCACTCCCGGCCCCCACGAGACGTCCAGGACTCGAGGCCACGTGGTGGAGCAGATCATCCGACCTACGGGCCTGGTCGACCCCGCCATCGAGGTCCGACCCGCCGACTACCAGGTGGACAATCTTGTGGGCGAAATCCGCACACGGACGGCATCCGGCCACAGGGTCCTGGTGACCACCCTCACCAAGCGAATGGCCGAGGACCTGACGGAATACCTGGCGGAGCTCAACATCCGGGTCCGCTACATGCATTCGGACATCGATACCCTGGAGCGCATCGAGCTCGTGCGGGATCTTCGCCTGGGAGAATTCGACGTGCTGGTGGGAATCAACCTGCTGCGCGAGGGGCTCGACATCCCGGAAGTCTCTCTGGTAGCCGTTCTGGATGCGGACAACGAGGGCTTTCTTCGTTCGGAGCGGTCCCTCATTCAGACGGCGGGACGGGCCGCGCGAAACGAGTCCGGCACGGTGATCCTCTACGCCAACCAGGTAACGGATTCCATCCGGCGGGCCATGGAAGAAACGGATCGCCGACGGGCCATCCAGCTGGCCTATAACCGGGAACACGGCATTGTTCCCCGGTCGGTGCAAAAGGAAATCCCGGACATTCTTGCAGAGTATCGGGAGAGGGAACCGGCCGCCGCATTCGAGAGGGTGGAGGAACCGCGGGCCCGCTATGAGGCGGGCTCCGAGGCATCCCTCGAGGCAAGGATTTCAAGCCTCGAGAAGGCCATGAAAGATGCGGCGTCCCGGCTCGAGTTCGAGAAAGCGGCCATGCTCCGGGATGAGATCCGGCACCTGAGGCGCCGGCAGTTGTTTGCGGAAACGCCCGGGGAAACCCTTCAGCAAATGAGCGGGCCGTAATGGGCCTCGTAGCGATTGCAAAAGGTACCCCAGTCCAGTCGGTGTTCCTGGGTCCCGTAGCACTCGACCACGAAAGAGGCGGCTACGGTTCCCATCTGGCAGCAAATCTGCCAGTCCAGGCCCAGGGTGTATCCCTTGAGAACCCCCGCACGGAACGCGTCCCCGGCGCCCGTGGGATCGAGAACGCCGGAAACGGGCAAGGCCGGAATGAGGGTCTGGTCCCCCGCCACATCCAGCACCGCCCCTTCGGGCCCCCGGGTGGTGAGAATGACGGAGCATTGCTTGCGGAGAGTGTCCAGGTTCCAGCCCGTCATCTGGAGAAAAAGGGACAGCTCGTAGTCGTTGGATACGAAGCACAGGGCCCCCTTCACCGCCTCCCGAAGCTCCTCGCCGCTCCAGATATTCAGGCTCTGACCCGGGTCAAAGAAGAAGGGCACCCGGGCGGATCGAGCCTCCTCGGCAAACGCCAGCATGTCCTTCTTGTTCCCGGGGGCGATGAACACCAGGGCGTTCTCCCTGCCCGAATTGAGAGGGGGAATATCGGCCTCGTAGGCCATGGCGCCGGGATTGAACGCGGTGATCTGGTTGTCGTCCAGGTCCGTGGTGATGTAGGCCCCCGCCGTGAGCACCCCGGGAATCTTTTTGATCCAACGGGTGGGCATGCCGTTGCGGGCCAGCCACCGGGCATAGCGTTCGAAATCATCACCGCAGGTCGCCACGATGAAGGGATTTTCCTTGAGCATGGCCAGGGTGTAAGCGATGTTGCCGGCCGTCCCGCCAAATTTTTCCACCAGGCCGTTGATATTGAAACATACGTTGAGCACATGGATCTTATGGGGTAGAATATGATCCGCAAAATGTCCGGGAAAATCCATGATGCGATCATATGCCAATGACCCGGAGATGAATAGTTCCATAGACCTAGGTCTCCGTTCTTCTTGGGGAAAGTCTTTCTCTCATCCGTGTTGCGGCGGGCCTACTTCCCGTATCTGCGGGAATCCGGAGGATGCGGGAGTTTCGCCCGGGGAGTCCGTCCCCCTCGCCCGTAGCCGTCCGGGACACGGAGAGGAAACGAGCCCGTCCGGTTCGATCCGATGCCAAACCGGGCTTTTTCGCATGGTTCTCTATACTAAAAAACCTACATGGGGCAAAGTCAAAAAGGATGAAAAGAATCATGAGAGCTCGACCTGTGAGACCATTCCTTTATTGCCTGGGGGTAGTTTTGGTGTTGCATTGGATGGCCGACGTCCATGGCGTCCACGCAGGAGCCCTGAGAATCACCATGCAGGACGGGACTTCCCTCGAGGTTCCCTACTACTGGGAGGAGGGCGGGGAGATCAAGTTCGAGATTGCCGGGGGGGTCGCCGGGCTCCCCAAAGGTCAGGTGGCATCGGTGCAGGAGATCCTCTCCGCCCGGGAGTTCGACCCCGAAGTGCTGCTCCAACCGCCCATCCCCGCCGCCGAAGTGAATGAGAAGCAGGTCCTGCAGGAACTGCTCGAGGCCAAGCTTCCTTCCTCCGGGACCGGTCAGAAGGTGGACCCCGAGGAAGGAACCCGGTTATTGCGTCAAGCGGGAGCCGTCCGGGAGAGTCGTCCCGCCGGTGAACGGATCTACGGCCCGACCATCAATCTCGAAGGGGATTTCATCGAACTGGTGAAGTCCGAAAACGAGGGTTTGATGCTGGAGATGCGCAAGGTCATCAGCAGTCGGACGGAATTGAAGAGTCAGCAGCTTGTGCTGGTGCTCTACGACGGGGAGGGCAGCGTTCTCCAGAGGAAGACCTGCCGGGTTCAGCCCCTGGACCTGGACCTTCAAACCCGGCAGAAACTCGACCTGCGAGGAAAGCTCTACCTCGTCACGGCCACCCTCAAGCCCGACCAGAGGATCAAGCGATACGAGATCACGGCGGCCCAACCCTAGCAGGACCTTTTACCTACATCTTTGCTATTGGACGAGATACCAGGGGTCAGGTCTCCGTTTGGCTTGACCATAGGGGTCACATCTCCGTATGGTCCGTATGGCTTGTCCCGTAGGTGGAAAGGGGGCAGGGGCGACCGGCCGCTCGCCCCTACCAGGCGTGCGAGGCGCAATCCCGCTCTTGTCCGCGGGACGGGCCGCCCTTCTTTCCATCCTCTTCGGAAGGCCCCGG
>JARKQW010000261.1 GCA_029974695.1 Syntrophobacteraceae bacterium
GTCTTCGACTTCGGTAGAAAGCACGGGGTGGTGCTGGTGCAGGTCATCGGTGAAGACGGTCGCATGATCGTAGCGGCCGGAGTCTACGCGGGCCTGGAGCGGCACGCGTGCCGCAAAAGGATCCTCACGGACTTGGAGAAAGGCGGGTACCTGGTCAAGACGGAATCCTATCGGCATCGGGTGGGTCACTGCTATCGATGCAGGAGCATCGTGGAACCCATGCAGTCCCTGCAGTGGTTCGTGAAAACCCGGCCCCTGGCGGATCAAGCCATCGCCGCCGTCCAGGAAGGCAAGACCCGCATCGTCCCCGCCAAGTGGGAAAAGGACTATTTCATCTGGCTCGAAAACCTGGAAGACTGGTGCATCAGTCGCCAGATCTGGTGGGGACATCGAATCCCCGCGTGGTACTGCAGGCAATGCGGCGAGACTGCCGTTTCCCTGGACGATCCTTCCTCCTGCCCATCCTGTCAGAGCACGCAGCTCGAGCAGGACCCGGATGTCCTCGATACCTGGTTCAGCTCGGCCCTCTGGCCTTTCTCCACCATGGGGTGGCCCGACCGGACCCCGGAGCTGCAGAAGTTCTACCCCACCTCGGTCCTGGTGACTGCCTTCGATATCCTGTATTTCTGGGTGGCCCGCATGATGATGATGGGCCTCCACTTCATGGGAGAAGTCCCCTTCCACACGGTCTACGTCCACGCCCTCGTTCGGGATGCCCAGGGTCAAAAGATGAGCAAATCCAAGGGAAACGTCATCGACCCCCTGGTCACCATGGACCAGTTCGGAACCGATGCCCTTCGGTTTACCCTCACGGCCTTCGCCGTCCAGGGAAGAGATGTCAAGCTTTCCGAAGAAAGGATCGAGGGATACAAGCACTTCATCAACAAGATCTGGAATGCGGCTCGATTGCTCCTCATGAACCTGGAAGGAACGGAAACCCCGGAGAAGATCCCCGCCGCTCCCTACGGGACCGTCCACCGATGGATCCTCAGCCGGGCCCAACGGGTGATCGAGCAGGTCCAGGGGGCCGTCGAGGGCTACCTCTTCAACCAGTACGCGAACGTCATGTATCAATTCGCCTGGCATGAATTCTGCGACTGGTACCTGGAAATCATCAAGCAGGATTTCTACGGGGAAGACCGCGAGCGAAAGATTGTGGCCCTCACCACGGCCGCCGAGGTGTTCAAGATCATCCTGATCCTCCTTCATCCCATCATGCCTTTTGTGACCGAGGAAATCTGGCAGAAGATGCCCCGGGTTTCGGGGAGCCTTCGCCAGGCTCGCATCCCGTCCGTGGAGAAGGACCGGATCGATCCGGAGGCCGAGGAGGAAATGGAACTGGTGATGGAGGTGATCAACGGGATCCGGAACATCCGGGGGGAAATGAACGTTCCCCCCGCATCCCGGGTGGAGGCCGTCTGCCTCAATGACGACTCCCGCCTTCGCATGCTGGTTAAGGCCCATGAGCGGACCATCTGCGAAATGGCACGCCTCTCCCGCCTCCAGGTGGGGAGCGCCCGGGAAGTCCCAAAGCCGAAGATCGCCGCAGGCACCATGGCCAAGAACGTCGAGGTCTACGTGCTCCTCAAGGACATCCTGGACTTCGACAGCGAATCCAGCCGCCTGCAAAAAGAACTGACCAAGCTCGAAAAGGAATACTCCTTCACTCTCAAGAAGCTGTCCAACGAGGATTTCCTCCAGAGGGCGCCCAGCGAAGTCATCGAAAGGGAACGGGATAAGGGAAGCCGTTTGGGAGAGAAACTGGAAAAACTCAGGTCCCATTATGAAAGGATCCGTACCATCCAGGCCAGCGCCTCCGGTGCCGAATGAGGCGCCTCCTGCGGGAGTAGGAAGCAATGCCGACCGGCCCCATGTCAGGTTCAGTAAAAACCCTTGGAAGCTCCGTCGATATCCTTCTTGCCATGGCCCTCCAGGAGGACCTAGGCCACGGCGACGTGACGACGGAGGCCATTTTTGACCCGGAGCACCAAGCCCGGGCGGTGGTTTTTGGACGCGAGCCCTTTGTCTTGTCCGGCTCCTACGGGTTCCTGCGGGTCTTCCAGTTGCTGGATTCCTCGGTCCGGGCGGAACCGCTGGCGCGGGACGGGGATCTCGTCCCGGCCCAGGTTCCCGTCTTTCGCCTCCAGGGGCCGACCCGGGCCCTGCTGGCCGGAGAACGCACGGCCCTGAACCTTCTTCAAAGACTTTGCGGCATTGCCACCCTCACCCGGCAAATGGTTGAGGCCCTCCAAGGGACCTCCTGCCGCCTCCTGGATACCCGGAAAACCACACCCCTGTGGCGAGCCCTCGAGAAACAGGCCGTCTGTCATGGGGGCGGCAAGAACCACCGCTTCGGTCTCTTCGACGGCGTGCTCATCAAGGACAACCACGTGGCGAGTTTAGGGGGAGTGGCCCCTGCAGTGCAAAAGGCACGGGAGAAAGTCCCCCACACGCTGAAGATCGAGGTGGAGGTCGAGACCCTGGAGGAACTGGTGGAAGCCGTCCATGCCGGTGCCGACGTGGTGCTCCTGGACAACTTCTCCCTGGAAGACCTGCGAAAAGCCGTGGAAATCAACGGGGGAAGGTGCCTTCTCGAAGCCTCGGGAGGGATCAACCTGGAAACCGTGGGGGCCGTGGCCCGAACGGGGGTGGACTTCGTCAGCTGCGGTGCCCTGACTCATTCGGCCCGGGCGGTGGACCTCACCATGGAAATGATCACGAAGTAGCACGAGACCCCGGCATCGAGTCTTCCCTTTCCACCTCTTTTGAGCCGTTTCATACTTGCCGACCGGTACCAAGTACGGCGGAAGACCCCGGCAGGCAGCTCCCATCTCCAGCCTTGTCCCCGGGTCCGGCTTGTAGGGGGGGCGTTGCCGCTAATGTCCCGAGTCCGCTAAAATCCTGCCTCGGATCTCCGGGATGTCGTTTCCGGGACGCTCCCGTACCGGCTCACAACAAACCCGCCGTCCCGGGCTTCGTACACCGGGGGGGGAAGAAGATCCTTCACTTCGAGGTAGATTCGTTTCCGGGTGAACAGGGTGAGAAGCTTTCCTTCCCCACCTTCCCGGGCTATGGAAATGAACTCTTTCAGGCTCACCATGCGGTCCCGGGCATCTTCGTATCCCAGCCCGTAATCCAGTTCTCCCGGATCGTCGAAAAGAATCACGTCGGAGCGCTTGTAGACCCAGCAGACGGCGTGAAACAGGTACTTTTCCGCGTAAAGCTTCTCGCCTTGCCGAACCCTGTCTTTCTGAGCCCTCAGGAATTCTTCCGGGGAGATTTCCTTCTCGACGGCCGCAGGGATCGCCACCTGGTAGAGGATCATGGCCAAGAGTGGGCATGCGGCCACAAGGAGGATTTTCCGGATTGGAATCCGGGTCTTCCCGGCTCGCCACGTCAACCCCGCCCAAAAGAGCAGACTTGCAGATCCCAGGACCCATTTCCAGGCCTCTTCGGGGAGATACGGTGCGAAGGAGGCTCCCGGAACCTGGACCAGGGCCAGTCCTGCGGCGGCTGAAACGCACACCGGGATCATTCCCCGAACAGCCTTGCCGAAATACCGGTCCTCTCCCGCCTCGAGGGCTCGCAGCAACCCCGCAGCCGTCAGGATCGCCAAAGGAGGAAAACACGGGAGGATGTAGGTGGAAAGCTTCCCCGACGAGAATGAGAAGAACAGGAAGGGGAGGGCAAAAGCACAAAGGGAAAGCCTCAAGAGCGGATTGTCTCGAAAGGCGTACTTGAGACCGTTCAGCGCCGCGGGCAGCAAAAGGCTCCAGGGAAAGAAGCCGACCAGGAGAATCGGGATGAAATACCAAGTCGGGCTCGCGTGCTGAGCTTCTTCGGAAACAAACCGCCTCCAGTGTTCCTCCCAGACGAAATAGTTCCAAAAGTCGGGCTCCCTCCAGTGGATCAGGAGCGACCACGGCAGGGCCGTCAGGCATGCGGTCAAAATCGGAATCCAGAGGCGGGGAACCCACGAGGTGAGCTTATGCTCCCAGGCAAGGAACGGAAGAATCCCCAGGGCGGGGAGCACCAGCCCCAGGAATCCCTTGACCAGGAAGGCACCGCCCGCGGCCCCCCCCAGGAGGGCCAGGAACCGGACTCGGCCGGACTTCCTACCCGATTGGTAGGCGGCAAAGAAGAAGGCGAAACACAAGGTCAGAAACAGGGTAAGGGGCATATCCAGGAGGTTGAGGGTCCCCAGGGCAAAGAAGAGGGGAGAGCTGAGAAGGACGGCTGCCGAGGCGACGCCCAAAGAGGAAATCCCCGCCCCGCCCAGGGAAGCCGTCCACAAAACCGTCCACGCGGTGCCTCCGGCGCACAGGGCCGGAACCAGGCGCAGGGCGAAGTTGTTCTCCCCGAAGACCCGGAGACACAAGGCGGTGAGCCAATAGCCCAGCACGGGCTTTTCGAAATATCGCACTCCGTTGAGGCGGGGCACCACCCAGTCGCCGGATTCGATCATCTCCCGGGGAATCTCGGCATAGCGGGCCTCATCGAAACGAAGAAGGGGGCGTTCGCCCAGAAAGACCAGGTAGGCGAGCACATAAAAGCCGAGCAGCAGCACGATTTTCCGGCGTTGTGGTCTCAAGCGCAATCTCCCGACACCATAAGTCCTAAAGGACATGCCCGTCCGACGGGTCCCCCTCGGGCGCGTCTCAAAAGAAGCCCATGGAGGCACGGCCAGGCCTTTCTATCACAATCCGCCCCCGTTGAAAAACCCGGCTTCCCGGATGTGAGTTCGGGCAACGGGCGCGTTCCCGTGAAACGTCGCCGGGGAGAGCTTATATTGGGTGTGTCGGCGCGCCGGGGCGCCGCGCGATTTCGTCTCAAGGGGGTGAGGTCCATGCAGGGAAAACGTGCTCGTCATCGTCCCGCAATACGCCTGGGAGGGACCCTCCCGCGTCCGTCCAAAGAGAAGATGGAGGACAAACCGGCCGGGGAGTTGCTGGACGTGGTATTGAAATGCGATTCCTACGGAAGCGGAGAAGCCGTGGCCGGGGTGCTTTCAAAACTCGGCACCCCACAGGCTCAGATCCGGGTCATACATACGGGCGTTGGGGAAATCTCGAAAACGGATCTGCTCCTGGCACTGAGCGGCAGCAGGCTGGTCCTGGGATTCAATGTCGGGGTGGGGCCCCGGTTGGAACAGTGGGCCAAAGAGCATGACGTCGAGGTGAGGACCTACAGGCTGATCTACAGGCTGGTGGAAGACATCAAAGGCATCCTTCAAAGCTTGGGTCGGTCCAGGCCGGAGGAGAAAGTCACCGGGAAGGGCAAGGTGATCGCCCTGTTCAAGACCCGACCCGGGGGAGTCATCCTCGGGTGCGAAGTCACGGAAGGCGTGCTGGCCCAAGGGTCCGAGTTTCGCATCATCTCGGCCATGGGTCCGGTATACCGCGGAAGAATCCAATCCCTTCGCATCGAAACGCGACCGGTCAAGGAAGCGACCCGGGGGCAGCAGGTCGGTTTGAAAATCCCGGACTTCGACCGGGCAAGAATCGGGGATGGAGTGGAATGCTATCAGGGTCTTTCCACGGAAAGACCTGCCCGGTGGAGTCCCCGGGGGGGTGTGTTCCCGGTGGATTCGTGAGGAGTGCCCCGAGGACGGGTTCTTCCTCCTTTCGTAGACCCTCCCGTCGAGGGAGGGCAAGGACGGAGGCGCCCGTCTTCAAAAGAAGAAACCCACCTCTGCCGTTTAGGGAAGGCAGAAGGGGAGGTCCGCCCCCGAGGACGGTGGAGGAAGCCCTGTTGGCTGGACCGGGCGCCTATTTTTTCCCCAACTCCTGGGATCGCAGAGTAGCGGCCTGCACCGCGCTCATGACGGCGCCGTGGACACCGCGCTCTTCGAGGACCTGTAAGCCGCGGATGGTGGTGCCTCCCGGAGACGTGATCCACTCTTTGAGTTCGGCGGGATGTTTTCCGGTTTCCATGGCCATGAGGACGGCCCCCTTCACGGTTTGGAGTACCAGTTCCCGGGAGGTGGCCCGGGGCAGTCCCACCAGGACCCCTGCATCGATGAGCGCCTCGAGGAGGTGGAAGACATAACCGGGACCGCTTCCGCTCAACCCCGTGACGGCGTCCATGCACTTTTCCTCCACCTCCAGGGCAATGCCCACGGACTCGAAGAGCTTCACCGCCATCCGCATCTGCTCGTCGGTCACGTAGAGACCTCGGCTGAGGGCGGACGCACCCTGGAGGATCAAAGCGGGGTTGTTGGGCATGACGCGAATGACGGGAGTCTCGTCGGGCAGCGCATCCTCCAGCTGTGCCAGGGAGATCCCGGCGGCAATGGAGATGACCAGAGGACGGCCGACGAGTTGACCGGACAGCCGGCTCAAAACGTCCGGGACGGTTTGGGGCTTGACGGCGAGAAGGATCACCCGGCTCTCCCGGGCCAGGTCCTCCATCCGGTGGTACCCGCGAATTCCGTGACGTTCCTTGAGAAGTTCGACCCGGGCCGAATCCACATCCACCAGGCCCACCTGGTCCGGTTTCAGGAGAGAAGATCCCAGGAGCCCCTTGATGAGGGCCTCTCCCATGTTGCCGCCCCCGATGAACCCGATTCGCACGTTTTCAAACATGATCCCCTCCCAGCGTTCGGTCCTTCCGTGGATGCCGATACGGGCAGCAGCCTCCACCCGCTCGTCGTCCCCGACTCCTTACCACAGAAGAGTGGCCGGCTGCCACTCGAAATCCATAGTTCCCTCTTCCCTGTCCCGTCTCCGCCCAAGCCCTCCGCACCGTGTCGGCACCACCGGTCCCTTGTTCCCGAGGGAAGCCGGCGAGGTTCGTCTCTTGCGACTCCTCGGGGGTTGGAAAGCTCGTCCTTCATTTCCTTTGGGAACAGGGGGGCCCTCGTCAAGGATCTCTCGTGAGGAAGGAACTGCCTTGTCTCCCTCCGGGCTTCCCGGTAATATGGACCTCAAAGGGCAGACAGGTCCGGCCTCGGCATCCCGATCCCCGGCGGTCGAGGACTGGGCCCAAAGGGGTGCCTTCGGTCGCCCTCTTCCCAGGCCGGCCATGGAGGGAGGTCTCCACTAGGATGAAGATCACTCGGGCTTCCGATTACCCGTCCAAACCCAGCGTCCTGATCAACGGGGAGATGGTGGTCTTCAAGCTCATGACTCGAGAAGACTGCGGAGCGCTGCTGTCTTTCTTTTCGCGGGTTCCCGACCATGAGGCCGAGATGCTTCGCCACGACGTTCGCGACCCGGCAGTCATTTGCCGTTGGGTGGACCACCTGGACTACGGGGAAGTCTTCCCCCTCATCGCCTGGAACGAAACCCTCGAGACCATAACGGCGGTGGCCACTCTCCACTACAAAAAGGGCATACACAGGCACGTGGCGGACATTCGGGTCTTTGTGGGGCAGGGATATCGAAAATTGGGGCTGGGGTCCGCCATCATCAAGGAACTGGTCGACATCGGCACCCGCCAGGGGCTGTATTTCCTCCAGGCCGAGGTCCTCACCGAAAACCAGCTGGCCCTTCGGGCATTCAAACAGCTGGGTTTCGAATACAAATGCACCCTCGAGGAATACTTCATGAGCCGCCGGAAGCGCACCTACGACGTGGCCTTGCTCTTGAAACGGCTCCGCTTCAACATGGAGGAGGATTTCTTCTACCTCTTCTAAAGGCAGGGGTCCGCAGGGGCGAAACCTTCAGTTTTCGACGTCCGCGGGAAGGGAAACCACCACCTCGCAACCCTGCCCCTTCTTGCTTCTCACCTCGATATTTCCCCGATGGGACTTGATAATGCCGTACGAAATGGCCAGACCCAGGCCCGTGCCGACGGGCTTGGTGGTGAAGAACGGGTCGAAGATCTGGTGGAGATAGTCGTCTTCCACCCCCGGACCCTTGTCTTTGAAACGGATGACCACCTGGGACCGTTCAGGGCACCAGTGAGTGCGGATTCGCAGTTCCCCGGCATTGTCCATGGCCTCGGAGGCGTTCACAAGAATATTGAAGAACACCTGTTTGATCTGGTCCCGGTCCGCCATGATGTTGGGAATCTGCGGGTCGTAGTTTCTGGTCACCCGGATGTTCTGGAACGATTCCTGGCTTTCCAGGATTCGAAGGACTTCCTCGACCAGGGAGTGAAGGTCGACGGAGCTCTTTTCCGGGGCGCTCTGTCGGGAAAACTCCAAGAGCCCCCGGACGATGTTTCGGCAGCGGATGGTTTCCTGGACAATGACGTTGAGGTCTCGGAATTCGCTGCTGTCGGGAGGGAAGCGCTCTTTTAGCAACTCGCTGAAGGTGAGGACCCCCTGGAGAGGATTGTTGATTTCGTGGGCCACACCGGCGGCAAGCTTTCCCAGGGATGCGAGCTTCTCGCTTCGAATGAGTCGCTTTTGGGCCTCTTCCAGGTCTCGGGTGCGCTCGCCGACCATCTGTTCCAGGCGGTTGCCCCATTCGGTCAGGGATTCCTTGGCCGTCTTCAGGTCCCGGGTCATGCGATTGAAGGATTCGGCAAAGATCCCGATCTCGTCCCGGGAACGAATCTCGATCTGGGAATCCAGGTCTCCGTGGGCGATGCGGTGGGTGCCTTCGATGAGGGCCCGGAGGGGGTTGTTGAGAAAGCGGCCGATGAGAAACTTGATGAGCAGGGCCAGGGAAGCCAGGGTGATGAGGCCCAGGGTAAGGATTTTCGCCTCGGCCTCGGCAATTTTCTCGTCAAAGTTCCGCAGGGATACCCGGATGTCCAGGACTCCCAGGACCTTCTGTTCCGCCGGATGAACGTGGCAGCTGGCGTTGTAACAGTCGGGCTCGTTGTAGACGGGGTTGATCATCCCCAGGACTCGATCCCCCGCGGCGGTGCGGAAAATGCGGGTGCGCTCGGGGGTGTCCAGCCGCTCGAGGGGCTTTTCCGCCGCGTGACAGGCATAGCACTCTTCCGCCCGAGGGTCCACCTGGAGGTGCATTTCGGACTTGTCCGAAGAGTAGATGATTTCACCCAGAAAATTGAAGATTCGGATCTTTTCCAGGGACGGCTGCTTTCCCAGGGTGTCCACCAGGCGGTGGAGGCCTTCGGGGGAGTAGAGGAGCATATCGTATCGAGCGCTGAGCTTGATGGTGTCGCTGAGAAGACTGACGCCCCGCACGATTTGTTCCAGGAACTGGTCCCGCTGGTTCTGGATGGACAGGTAGGTGTAGGCCCCCATGAACAGGAGGATGAGCAGACTGGTGAGGACGCTGATCTTGGTGCCGATACGCCTGTACCAGGTCAGTTTTTGAAACCACACGTTCTCGGGCCTCGCTCTGGGGGTGAAACGGGATCCGGATTTCCGCCGGCACACCGGGAACGGGAAAGACCCCGGAACGAATGTTCTTTTTTTCCCGTTTGCCCAAACATTTGTGAAGTAAGTTACTAGATTTGCAGTTGACAGGCAAGGGCGATTCCGCTATTTACTGGGCAATGGTGAAAAAAACCGCAATTTGCAAGGCTTTTCATGAGCCCCCGGAGGTGTATGCATGGCATCAAAGGGCAGGATTTTGATTGTGGACGATGATCCCGACTTTGTAAAGACCACAAAAATGATCCTTTTGGCCGACGGTTATGAAGTCAGCGTAGCCACCGACGGGCAGCAGGGGCTCGAGATGATCAAAGTGATCGAGCCGGACCTGGTTTTGCTCGACATCATGATGGAGAGCATTTTCGAAGGTTTCAGCTTTCTGGGCACCCTCCGCACCTCCCCCGATTACGCACGCCTCAAAGCCACTCCGATTCTGATGATTTCCAGCGTCCGGGCCGATACAGGCTCCCGGTTCTCCTTTGGAGACGAGGAAGACATGGGAGACATCCCCCAACCGGATGAGTACATGGACAAGCCTCTCAAACCCAAGGACCTGCTGCAGAAGGTGGCAAGTCTCCTCCGCCGGCCTGCGTAAAGACCGCTTTCAGACGAAATCCCAAGGCCCCCAAAGGCGATCCGAGTTCATAAGGGAGTCTCGAGGCACGGTTGGCCCCTCGGCAAGGACAAAAGTGGATCCTCCCAAGATCTTGGTGATTGACGACGAAGAGATCGCGCGGATCTCGTGTGAACGCGTGCTCAAGCGCGAGGGGATCCGGGTGACCCTGGCGTCCGGGGGTCGGGAAGGCCTGGACGTGCTCATGAGGGATCCCCACGACCTGGTCCTGGTGGACCTGAAGATGCCGGAGATGGACGGCATGGAGGTTACTCG
The DNA here is from genome assembly GCA_029974695.1 of Syntrophobacteraceae bacterium. Taxonomy (GTDB): domain Bacteria; phylum Desulfobacterota; class Syntrophobacteria; order Syntrophobacterales; family Syntrophobacteraceae; genus JAGPLX01. Next base: position 10,185 of record JARKQW010000261.1, read on the forward strand.
GAGGATCCGCGCCCTGGATCCCAACATCGTGGCCATCATCATCACGGGATATGCCACCATCGAGAGCGCCGTGGCGGTCATGAAGGAGGGCGCCTACGACTACCTGCCCAAGCCCTTCACACCCGACGAGCTCCTCATCGTGGTGCGCCGGGGCCTGGAGAAGCGCAGGCTGGACCGGGAATCCCGGGCTCTTAGGGAGGAAAAGGAGGCCATGGAGCGCAATTTCATCACCATGGTCACCCACCAGCTTCGATCCCCCCTGGCCGCAATCTACCAGTACCTCGAGGTGCTGCTCAGCGATCTGGGGGGAGAGTTGGGAGAGATGCAGCGGGAGATGATCGAGCGTGCCCGGGAACGGCTCGAGGGCCTGTTGGAGCTCATCAACGACTGGTTGGACATGAGCCGCATCCGGGCCGGGGAAATCGTGGACCGGCTCCGGGCCGTTGCACTGCGGACCTGCGTGGATGCGGCCCTGGCAGGCCTCGAGCTTTCGGCACGGGAGAGGGGGGTGAGCGTTTCCACGGCCATCCCCCCGGACCTGCCCGAGGTGATGGTAGACCCGGAATCCTTTCGGGAAGCCCTGAGCAACGTCATCTCCAATGCCGTCAAGTACAACCGGGAAGGCGGCCGAATTTGGATCCGGGCCATGGAACGGGACGGTTGGGTGGTGGTGGAGGTGGAGGACACGGGATACGGGATCCGGGAGGCGGAGATCCCGTTCATCTTCGAACAGTTTTACCGGAGCAAGGCCAGCGAGATTCGGCGCCAGCAGGGAACGGGACTGGGCCTTTCCATCATCCGCAAGATTCTCCAGGCCCACGGGGGAAAGGTGGAGGTCCGCAGCGAATTGGGCAAGGGAACGACCTTTTCCTTGTTCATCAATAAGGCCTAAAGAATTTTGTGCGGGTCACTATGAACAATATTTCACTTGACGACCCCCAGCGATTGTGCCACGTATGGAGGGCAAGTCGCAAACCAGCTTTGCCGGTCCGCAATCCCCCCGGGGGCGGCCGGATGGAGGGCTCTTCATGGAGTTGAACCTAACGGACGTGGACGCCATTATCGACCATTGGGGACCCAAACCCGATTCCCTTCTTCAGATCATGTTGGACATCAATCACCGGTTCCGCTTTCTGCCCCGGGAAAGCATGGAACGAGTGGCCGAGCGGCTCCGGATGCCCGTCAGTCAGGTGTTCGGCGTCGCCAATTTCTTCAAGGTCTTTCGCCTCAAGCCCCAGGGTCGGGTCCTTGTACATGTTTGCACAGGGACCGCCTGCCACGTCAAAGGAACCCCCCGCCTCCTGGACCGAATCCAACAGGACCTCCACCTGCGACCCGGCGACACCACCGAAGACCTGTCCCTCACCCTCGAGACCGTCAATTGCGTGGGAGCCTGCGCTTCGGCTCCCGTGGTGGTGGTCGACGGCGTCACCTACGGGCAGGCGACTCCCACCGAGATCAGCCAGTTGGCCAAGAAGTTGATGGAAACCAATAAGGCCTAGGAAACCGGCTATGAATCGACTGAGCAGTGTTCAAGACCTGGAAGTCCTGCGCCGGGAGATCCTCGCCCGGCAAAGCAAGATGCTGAAGTGGATCCGGGTGTGTTGCGGCCCCGCCTGCCATTCCCGGGGAGGAGAAAAGCTCGCCCGGGCGTTCCAACGCTACGTGGAGGAAAACAACCTTTCCGACCGCTACCTGGTGAAGCCGACGGGATGCAACGGATTTTGCGCCGAAGGCCCCACGGTGGTGATCGAACCCGACAATCTTTTCTACGGGCACGTGGGGATCGAGCGGGTCCCGGAAATCATGGAACGAACGGTGATCGGCGGCGAGCTGATCGAAGACCTCCTGTACGTGGACCGGGAAACGGGGAGCCGGGTCCTTCGTGAGCGGGAGATCCCTTTTTATGCAAAGCAATTGCGCCTGGTCATGGAGGACACGGCGGCCAACCATACTACGGAAATCGACGACTATATTTCCCGGGGAGGCTACTCGGCCCTGGCCAGGGCCCTCTCGGAAATGACTCCCGAGCAGGTCATCGCCGAGGTCAAAGGGGCGGGCCTGCGGGGAAGGGGAGGGGGAGGATTTCCCGCCGGGGTCAAGTGGGAATCCTGCCGGAGGGCCCGGGGGGAGATCAAGTACGTCATGTGCAACGCGGACGAGGGGGACCCCGGAGCCTACATGGACCGTGCGGTCCTCGAGGGAAATCCCCACGTGGTTATCGAGGGAATGATCATCGCCGCCTACGCCATCGGCGCCGGGGAAGGCTACATCTACTGCCGGTACGAGTATCCCCTGGCGGTGAAAAACGGGAACCATGCCCTCGATCGCGCCCGGGCCTACGGTCTTTTGGGGAAGAACATCCTGGGCACCGGGTTCGACTTCGACATTTACCTGAATCGGGGGGCCGGAGCCTTCATCTGCGGGGAATCCACGGCCCTGATGGCTTCCCTCGAGGGAAAGATCGGGGAGCCTCGCGGCAAGCACATCCACACGGTGGAAAAGGGGCTCTGGAATCGTCCCAGCAATCTCAACAACGTCGAGACCTACGCCAACGTCCCTCAGATCATCAACCGGGGGGGCAAGTGGTACGCCTCCATCGGGACCGAGCGCAGCAAGGGCACCAAGATCTTCTCCCTGGTGGGAAAAATCAACAACACGGGCCTCGTGGAAGTGGCCATGGGGACCCCGCTTCGAAAGATCGTCTACGAAATCGGGGGCGGAATTCCCCAGGGAAAGCGGCTCAAAGCCGTCCAGACGGGGGGACCGTCGGGGGGATGCATCCCCGAGGAGCTCATCGACCTGCCCGTGGACTACGAGAAGCTCAAGGAGGCAGGGTCCATGATGGGGTCGGGCGGCATGATCGTCATGGATGAGGAAACCTGCATGGTGGACGTTGCCCGCTACTTTCTGAATTTCCTCACCGAGGAATCCTGCGGCAAGTGCGTTCCCTGTCGGGTGGGCGTCAAGAGAATGCATGAAATCGTGACGGCCATCTGTGAAGGAAGGGGGACTCCCGCCGACGTCGACCAGTTGGAAAAGATGGGCAGGACCCTCCAGGAAGCCTCCCTGTGCGGACTGGGGAAAAGCGCTCCCAATCCGGTTCTGAGCACCATCCGCTACTTTCGCCACGAGTACGAAGCTCACGTGCGGGACCGCAAATGCCCGGCAAAGGTGTGCAAGCCTCTGCTCACCTATGAAATCGACACGGAAAAGTGCACCGGGTGCGGGCGTTGCCGGATCAAGTGTCCCTCGGGAGCCGTCATCGGCGCCAAGAAGGAATGCCACTGCATCGACGAGGAACTCTGCGTGCGATGCGGAATCTGCATCGAGAGCTGTAAATTCGGAGCCATTACCATCGAGTAGAATCGGAGCATGGAATGCTTTCCAAAGAACTCATGACCGATTTTTTGTCCGTGGGGCTGTTCCTCCTGGCGGGTCTCGTTTTTGCCGTGATCCCCATCCTGGTCTCCTCCCTCATCGTTCGGCGCAGCAAGGGTCCCCAGCGGGATGAGACCTACGAGAGCGGCATGCACACCATCGGGAGCGCATGGATTCAGTTTACGGTGGCCTATTACATCTACGCCTTGATCTTTCTGGCCTTCGACGTGGACGTGCTCTACCTGTTCCCCGTGGCCCTGGTGTACGGCCAGTACGCCCTGCGGGATTTCGTGGAAGTGATCATCTTTGTGGGAATTCTCTCCCTGGCCATTGTGTACGCCTGGAGAAAAGGAGTCTTCGAGTGGGAACGAAGAAGCTAGGCTCCGGGGAGCCGGTGATCCGATTCGCTCTCCTGGACGAGGTGCTGAACCTGGCCAGGGCCAATTCCCTGTGGCCCATGACCTTCGGTCTTGCCTGCTGTGCCATCGAGATGATGGCGGCGGGAGCATCCCGGTTCGACCTGGACCGTTTCGGGGCGGGGGTCTTTCGTCCTTCCCCACGCCAGTCGGACCTGATGATCGTGGCCGGGACCATTTCCAAGAAGATGGCTTCGGCCATTCAGATGCTCTGGGACCAGATGCCCAACCCCAAGTGGTGCATGGCCATGGGCAATTGCGCCATTTCCGGGGGGCCCTTCGAATACGAAGGCCAGTACGCCATTGTTCCCGGAGCCGACCTCATCGTGCCCGTAGACGTTTACGTCCCCGGATGTCCCCCCCGGCCGGAGGGTCTCATCCAGGGGTTCCTGGCCCTGGAAGACAAGATCACCGGCGGGGAAAACCTTGGATTTGCCCTTGCCGGGCCGACCAGCTTCATCCTGG
>JARKQW010000279.1 GCA_029974695.1 Syntrophobacteraceae bacterium
GAACGGAGGTTCTTTTCGATCATCTGAAGGAGGATCTTCAATTTGTCCGGGGGCCATGGGAGCCGCAAATCCCTAACCGTTTCTTCCACTCCGGCGGGACCCAGGCTCCACAGGGCGGAAACCGCCATCCGCCACGGCTCCCGCACGGCCTTGTCGCCTCCCGGGAGAGGCAGGGGGCGGAAATGTCCCAGTCGTTCCCATGAATCGTCTTCCACCCGGAGAATCTCGCCCCCCCAGACGGTTCCGTCGGGGCCGTAGCCGGTGCCGTCCATGGCCAGCCCCAGGACGGGTCCCGAGAGCCGGTGTTCGGCGATCACCGCGGCGATGTGGGCATGGTGGTGCTGCACGGCCAATCGGGGCAGAGGGTCCCGGGAAAGGGCCCACCGGGTGCTCAGGTAGTCCGGGTGTAGGTCGTGGACGATGAGCTCGGGTTCGATCTCGAGGATCTTGCGCAGATGCTCGATGGTCCGCTCGAAGGACCGAAAGGTCTCGAGGTTTTCGAGGTCCCCGATGTGCTGGCTGAGGAAGGCATCCCGGTTCCGGGTGAGGCACACGGTGCTCTTGAGCTCGGCTCCCACCCCCAGCACCGAGGGGGCTGAATCCTTGAGAAACACCGGCACGGGGACATAGCCCCGGGCGCGACGAATGGGTCGGGGCTTCCCGAGAAGGACCCGGGTGACCGAATCGTCACAGCGCATGTAGATCTCGCGGTCGTGAAGCAGGAATCGGTCGGCAATTCCCCGGAGACGTGCCAGGGCGTCCCCGTTGTCCATGACGATGGGCTCGTCGCTGCGGTTGCCGCTGGTCATGACCAGGGATCGAAACGAGCTGCCGTGAAACAGGAGATGATGCAGGGGAGTGTAAGGCAAAAAGCATCCCAGGAAGCGATTTCCGGGAGCAACCCCCGGAGCGATGGGCGGGGACGAGGGCTCGATGCGCCGGTTCAGAAGTACAATGGGACGCTGGGAACTGCACAGGAGTCTTTCCTCCTCCTCGTTGACATCGCAGTAATCCCGAACGGCTTCGAGGCTCGGGAACATCACGGCAAAAGGTTTTTCTTCGCGGACTTTCCTCGATCGAAGGCGATCCACGGCCTCGTCTTGGGTGGCTCGGACCGCCAGATGGAAGCCTCCCAGCCCCTTGACGGCCACAATGGCCCCCCCCTCGAGGGACTCGACAGCCCGAAGAATCGCTTCCCGCCCTTCGGCCACGGGGACGCCGTCCCCGTCGGTCAGCCACGTGCGTGGACCGCATTCCCAGCAGGCATTGGGCTGGGCGTGAAACCTGCGGTCGGCCGGGTCCTCGTACTCTTCCCGGCATTCCCGGCACATGACGAACCGGGACATGGTCGTCTTTTCCCGGTCGTAGGGAATGTCCCGGATGATGGTGTACCGGGGACCGCAATTGGTGCAATTGATGTATGGATAGCGGTAGCGTCGAGTCCGGGGATCCAGGAGTTCCCGGAGGCAGTCCTCACAGGTGCAGGCGTCGGGGGCAATGAGGGCGGTACGGGAATCCCGGGTCCGACTCCCGAGGATGCGGAACCCGTCCCGGCGGGCGAACGGCAGGTCCTCGACCCGCATGGCCACGATCCGGGCCAGGGGGGGGAGCTTCCGCGGGATGTCGTGAAGAAAATCCTCCACACGGGGAGCGGGTCCCGAAACCTCGATCTCGACCCCGTCGGACTGGTTTCGCACCCACCCGCCCAGCCGGTGCGCATGGGCCAGCTGATACAGGTACGGCCTAAAACCGACTCCCTGGACTATGCCGTGGACGTGAACCAGGACCCGTCGATGATGGTCCGCGGAACCTTCACTCACTCGACTGCCTCGTGCTGCTCGTAAAATCGTTGTTTCGGGGGGCTCCCGGAAAACCGACCCCGGCTTACGATCGGGCCCGACCGAGGAGGGTGGGGACCCGGGGTCCGGTTGCGGCACCCTTGGGGGGAGCACTCGGGCCTCAAGGTTTCTTCCGCTCCTGGATGCGCTCCCGAAGCCAGGCGAACCACGACTCGAGTCCCTGGCCTGTGCGGCAGGAGATTTCAAGGATTCTTTGTCCGGCATTCAGTTGGCGGCTTGCCCGGCGGATCGCTTCCAGGCTGCAGTCCACGTAGGGGAGCAGGTCGATCTTGTTGACCAGAAGAACACTGCAGATCTGGAACATCAGGGGATATTTCAGGGGTTTTTCGTCCCCCTCGGTCACACTGTGAATCATGACCTTCTCATGTTCCCCCAGGTTGAACTCGGCAGGGCATACCAGGTTGCCGACGTTTTCGATGACCAGCAGGTCCAACCCCTCGAGGTCCAGTTCCCGCAAGGCGATCTGGATCATGTTGCCGTCGAGATGACAGCCCCCTTCGGTGTTGATCTGAATCGCCCGGACCCCTTTGCGCTGGATGCGTTCGGCATCGCAGGCGGTCTGAAGATCTCCCTCGATCACCGCCATGTTGAATTCGCCCGAGAGGGCGTCCACGGTTTTTTCCAGAAGAGACGTCTTGCCTGCGCCGGGCGAGCTCATGAGGTTGATGACGAAGATGCCCGCATCGTCGAAGCGTTTGCGGTTCTGAGCGGCCAGACGTTCATTCACCTGGAGGATGTTCTGGACCACAGGAACTTTGATCTGAGCCATGGTCGTTTCCCGTTTCCCCTTCAATGCTCATAACCGATAGTTCTCTCCCGCTCACCAACTCCAGCAGAGGATCTCCGCAATGGGGGCACAAAAAGACCCGGTCTTCCACCGGGACGAGCCTTTCACAGCCGGAGCATCGAGCCACGACGGCGGTGGTCTCGATCTCCAAAAGGGCCCCCGATGCGAGGGTGTCCCGGGTCAAGAGCTCGAAGCAGAAGGTCAAAGCCTCGGGCACAACCCCGGCCATGGCCCCGATCTGCAGACGAACCACCCGAACCGACGCGAGATCGTGCCTGCGGCTTTCCTCGAGAACAATGTCCAGAAGGCTTTGAGCGATGGACATCTCGTGCATTGGGACTCCCTGTCTGCAAAGTGTTCTCTACATAACATTGGAATTTCTCCTTGGCAATCTGACCGGAAACGATCCTCTTGACTCCCGTCCCGGAAAATCGCATGCTGCTCTGGCTGAAAATTGGGGCGGGTCTCCCGGGGAGTTGGTTGACGTAGTTGGATGGAATCCGGAATCGACGCGAGAGTTTCCACGAAATGCCCGACAGCAAGTCCCCTCATCTCATCCTGACGGACCGCGGGTTGGCCGCCGAGCTCCTGGAACGTCTTGTGGTTCCCATCCTGATGGTGGGATCGGTTTTCATCTTCGGCACCGTTGGGTTCTTTATCATCGGGGAAACCCGGTGGAGTCTGCTGGAATGCGCCTACATGACCAGCATCACGCTCACGACCGTAGGGTACGGCGAGGTCCTCGAATTCATGGGGGCCAATGCCCGTATCTTTGCCATGGTGCTCATGTGGACCGGCATGGGCGTGACCCTCTACGCCGTCTCCACCATCACGGCATTCCTGGTGGAAAAGAATCTTCGAACGATGCTGAGGGAGCGGAGAATGGAAAAGCAAATTGCTGCGTTGAAGGGACATTACATCGTTTGCGGAGCCGGAAAGACCGGGTTCAACGTGGTCAAGGAACTGCGCGCCACCCAGCGGGCCTGCGTGGTGTTGGACAACGGAGAGGATCGCCTCCATTCCATTCAGAAGCACTTCAAAGATTTGTTCTACCTGTGCGGAGAACCCACCGAAGAGGAGCTCCTGCGGCGGGCCGGGATCGAGAAGGCCGCCGGGATCATCGCCGTTCTCAACGACGACAGCCACAACCTCCTCATTACCGTTCAGGCTCGGTTCATCAACCCGGAAATCAAGATTGTGACCCGCTGTACCGGGGAAAACCTCGAGGACAAGTTCTTTCGGGCGGGGGCCAATTACGTGGTGAATCCGGCCTATATCGGGGGGCTTCGACTGGCCAGCGAGATGATTCGCCCTCATGTGGTCTCGTTCCTGGATCGAATGCTCCGGAGCAAGGATCAATCCATCCGGCTGGAAGAGGTCACCCTGGGCGCGAAGTCGCCCTGGGTCGGCCTGACCATCGGGCAAACCGAAGTTTACCGCCACACCGGGCTCATTCCCGTGGCCTTGAAGCATCCCCACCAGGAGGAATTCTTCTACAATCCTCCCCAGTCCGAGGTTCTTTGTGCGGGAACCGTCCTCATCGTGATCGGCAACTCGACTCAGCTGGAAAAGCTCCGTCGCTATGCCGAAGCCTGATTGCCCCATGAAACGATCCGGAAAAGAAATGTGACCTCCTGATGGCCTGGTTTCTCGCTGTCTTCCTGGCGACCTATACCGCCATGCATCTGTTCGTCTATTCCCGGGTCCGGGCTCTTCTGCCCACCGACGGGCCGGTTCGCCCCCTGGTTCTCCTGTTCCTCCTCTTCATGATCCTGGCCCCCGTCAATGCGCGCCTCAGCGAACGAAGCGGGCATGAACTCCTGGCCCAAGGCATCGGATGGATGGGCTACCCGTGGATGGGATTTGTGTTTCTGGCTTTTTGGGGCTTTTTCTTCACAGGGGTCCTGGACCTGGTTTTCCGGGTCCTGGGCCGGTTTACTCCCGTTTCCGTAGCTCCCTTTTCCGGACGGGGTCCCACCGCCGTCGTGCTCCTGGTGGTGGGGCTGGTATGGGTCTACGGTTTTTTCGAAGCCCGATGGGTCCGGGTGGAAAGGGTGACCCTTCCCACCTCGAAGCTTCCCGCGGAATACCCCCGGCTTCGCATTGCCCAGATTTCGGATGTTCACCTGGGAATCCTCACCACCCACGGCCGCCTGGGGAAGCTTGCCGAGACGATCCGCTCGGAATCCCCCGATCTGCTCGTGTGCACCGGAGATTTGGTGGACGGGAACGCGGGGTCCATGGAACGGTTCGCTCCCGTGCTGCGGAGCATAACGGCTCCCATGGGCAAGTACGCCGTCACGGGGAATCATGAATTCTACGTCGGGGTGGAACAGGCCCTGGCGGCCCTCGATGGATTCGGGTTCAAAGTGCTGCGGGGGGCGAGGGAGACGGTGGGAGGCGTTTTGAACGTAGCCGGGGTGGACGATCCCACCGTGGGAGCCCCAATGGATGAGAGCACCCTGCTGTCGTCCCAACACAACGGGCTCTTCACCTTGTTTCTGAAGCACCGCCCGGAAGTTGGGAAGGGAAGCGAAGGACTGTTTGACCTCCAGCTTTCCGGGCACACCCATCGAGGCCAGATCTTTCCCTTCGGTTTCTTCACCGGCCTGATCTATCCCATGCAGGACGGGTTCTACCGGCTGAGCCGGGGTTCGAACCTCTACACCAGCCGCGGCTCCGGCACCTGGGGGCCTCCCCTGCGGGTCCTCTCCCCTCCCGAAGTGACCGTCATCGACCTGGTGCCCGTCCCCGTGGCAGGAGGCCCGGGGAACCGACGGGCATCGTTTCGTCGGGAAGCGCCCTGAGAACTACAGGTTGACCACGGCGAGGTCGATTCACCCAGCCTGCGGCCTCCGCGTTCGGGGCGAAGACGTGCAGGAAGGCACCCCGCCCCTGCCGCCTATCCACGGTCATGCACACGCACATCTCGACTCTCCGGCAAGCTTCCGGCTGGAAACCGTTGGATTTGCGCGACCCCGGATGTCGGCCAAGGGGATGCCGACAGGGATGACCTTCGGGGAATTCCGACGGAGAATGGCCGGATCGGCGTTCCCCGGGGAGTTCCGGTCGGAGAATGTGTTCCCGCGGGCTTCAAGAATGGGGGCCGGGGATTCCCTGGACCTCCCGGAGCTGTCGGAGCTTTTCCAGAGCTTTGCCCGAGGCAAGGGCGTTCTTGGCCTTCTCGACCCCCGCGGCGTAGGTGTCGGCAAAGTCGGAAATATAGAGGGCCGCTGCGGCGTTCATGCAAAAGAAGTCGGCCCGCGGGGTGTCCGTTTGTCCCTCGAGTACCTCCCGGATGGCCCGGGCATTCTCCTGGGCCGTTTGGCAGCTTGCGATGCGGCTGAAATCGACCGTCTTCAGGCCAAAATCCGCCGGAGTGACCTCGTAGGTTTCGATCTTGCCGTTTCGCAACTCGACCACCCGGGTGGGACCCGACAGGGAAAATTCGTCCATGCCCCGGGAAGGATCCTTGCCGGTGGCCGTTCCATAGGGAGCCAGGGCCCCTTTCATTCCGATCTCTTTCAAAACGGAGATGAGCTGGTCGCACACCCGGGGCGCGTAGGCCCCGATGACGATTCGATCGGTCTGTTGGCAGGGGGTGGTGAGGGGACCGATGATGTTGAACGCGGACGTGAATCGCATGGAACGGATGAGCCGTGCCCAGCCGGACTTGAGAAAGGCTTCCCCGGGCAGATAGCAGAGACCGTATTGATCCAGGCACTTCTCGGCCAGGGAGAGGGGAGCGTTCAGGTCGATTCCCAGGAGCTCGAAGATGTCCGAGGCCCCCGAAACCCCCGTGACCAACCGGGCCCCTTTCTTGGCGACGGGCAGTCCGCATGCTGCGGCAATGAGGGCGGCGGGGGTGGAACAGTTGATGGTTTTGAGGGAATCGGACCCCGTGCCCACGATGTCGCACACGGGTCCCTCGATCCGGGTGCGGATCTTGGCGGTGTCGTAGCGGTCCAGGGCGTCCCAGGCCCCGGACAGCTCTTCCACGGAGGGTCCGCGGGTGATGTGTGCCATGAGGAACGCCCCCTGCTGCAGTTCGGGCTGTTCGTTCAGGATCACCTGGCGATAGGCCTCCACGGATTCTTCCCGGGTCAAGTAGTCCCCCGCGGCCACACGACAGATCAGCCGCCCGAATTCACGCAATTGCATTTCCGTTGCCATGGTTCCCTTTCTTGTAGCGTAAGGGTTGAGATCCTCCATGCTCGGGAAGTCCCTTCCCCGGGGTTTCCATTTTCACCACGAACTTGAACCCGTCCCCAGCCAGGATCGATGGAAACACCGACTCGACCTGGTCTAGGGAGATGGTTCTTTCCACCAGGAGGTTCACAAGCTCCCCGTGAGCCAAGAGAAGCTCCACGGCGTGGGTCATGTTTTCCCGGGTGCAGCCGTAGGCGCCCGACACGGTGAGTTCCCGGTAGTGGACTTCGTTGACCCAGGAGCCTTGGAGAGTTGCGGGGTCCGTAATGCCGCTGAACAGGC
>JARKQW010000305.1 GCA_029974695.1 Syntrophobacteraceae bacterium
CGGTGGGGATGCTCGTCGCCGTGGTCGACGGTGTTAAGCTGGCAGGCTGCTCGGCCTTCAGCATCGTTGTGGAAAAGAATTGAAGAAGAGAGGTTCATCCGCCCGCCCGCTCTCTGGTCATCCCGGTTTAAACCGAAGCCCTACATCTCGCGTGAGACTGACGGCATGGGCTTCATTCGGGACATCCTGCGACAGGGGCCGTCAGGGTCATCATTAATGCTCATTCCGCTTCCCGTGCGGACTTAAAGAAAAACGAGAAGCTCTGTGACGAGTTGCTTCGTATGGCAGCCTAAGTTTCCGCCACCGCTAAGAAAATCCAATGCTCTTCACTCCATGCAAAAACAAGGGACGAGGGGCTAGACTGCAAAACTTCAGCAGTTAGTACCATGAAGGTTCTATTCGCTAAGGAGTCGGCCCACCAGCTTTACTTTCCACAATCCAATAAGTCTGCTTATGCTGGTGCGACTCGAACTCGGCCAGAGCTTGCAGTGCCAAAGCCTCGTCTTTATATTCGGCCATCAGTATACGGACACCGTTGTCATCCTGTCGCCACAGTTGCCATGTGGGCAGATTCTTATGGGCATCCGGTTTGGATGTCATGAGGTTGCCTCAATTTAGTCTGTTATTACCTCAAAGGACGTGAAATCCATTCTGTGGAGTTTCAGCACCCTCTCACAGCAGACAGACAAGGATTTTGCATTTTCGTTTGTTTCAAAATAGATGTCGCTTCCTTTTCTCTTTTGAGGCATTGCAAAGATATATGCCCGATCAGGCTGCAATCTGTGGGAGAAGGTTTCCCCCACCCTGTGGGGAGGGAACCCGGGCAAAAAGGATTGCTTTCCCGGGACGAAATGTGGACTGCGGCTTCCGAGACGTGTTCTGTTATGACGATGGAAGGCGGCAGCCTATGGGTGTTTGTGCTCTTCACCGGGCGGGCCTGTACACGAAATGTACAGGACGAAGAAAGGGGATACGGTGTATTTTCCGTAACCCCTTGAATTTACTGGAGCGGGAGACGGGCTTCGAACCCGCGACCCTCAGCTTGGAAGGCTGATGCTCTAGCCAGCTGAGCTACTCCCGCTCAAACACAGGGTGTCTTTACCACTTCTCCCGGGGCTTTTCAACGGAAAAAGCCGACACCGGACCGGAGGGCGGCAAACCTGCCGAATGCCGAAACCTTTCAACGCCTGGGTACAACCCATGCGCGACCTCTTGAAGAGGGGGTACACAACCGACCCTTTCCAATGGCTCGAGATTCCTTGGCCGGGGTTCCAGGCCGCAAGATGCATTTCGGATTCTCAAGAAGAGGAAGGAGACCGTTCGATGACCACCCGGTCCGTGCCGCTCTTTTCCACCAGGAGCACATTGACCTGTTCATCGTCGGCGGTATCCAGGGTCATGCCTACAAACTGGGCGCAGATGGGCAGTTCCCGGTGCCCGCGATCCACCAGCACCGCCACCCGCACCCTCTTGGGACGGCCGTAGTCAATCAAGGCGTCCAGGGCGGCCCGAATGGTCCGACCCGTGAACAACACATCGTCCACCAGCACCAAGTCCAGGTCGTCGATGGGAAACGTCAGGTCCGTCGCCCGCACCAGGGGTTGGGTATGCAAACGGGTCCAGTCGTCCCGGTAGAGATTGATGTCCAACGACCCCACCGGAACGGACAAAGCGAATTTCTCCCGGATGACGGATTGAATCCTCCTGGCCAGGTGCACTCCGCCCGTATGGATTCCCACCAGTGCCAGTTTTTGGGAATCCTGGGATTTCTCCATGATTCCCCGTGCCAACCGTTCCAGCACTCGTTGAATCTCATCGGCTTCCATTACCACCCGTGAGCTGTTTTCTTTCATCGCTGATCCCCGCTTCTCCAACCGGAATCCCCGATCCGCCGGGACAAGAGCCCGTCGGCGGGTCCCTGCAGCCAAAGACGACATCCCTTCCGTGCGACGGCGCTGAATGCGCGGGCGCCCCGCGCTCCCCTCGTTTCCTTGCCGCGCCGCCGCCCATCGAAACGGTAAAAGCAAAGGGGCGCCTTCGCGGCACCCCCGTCAAATCCGAAATCGGTCCTGTGTTCCAATCCGCCAGATGCTTGAAAGAACGATCCATCCTAATTATGGATCATCCCTAACAGTTTTGCTCAAAACTGTCAACATTTTGTGCTAGGCTTGCTCCGGCCGGAAAGGGCCGCAAGGCCCCCGGACCCTTCTCGGGTGGACCCTTCCCCACCGCCGTGTCGGAAGACCTCGAACCTTCAGCCGGACGGGAGAGAGGTCTCGAGGCACCAGAGTTCCGGAGGGCCTGGATCCCGGTGACGATACGTTCCAACCCGAAGGTTTTGCGGGGGACCTGGCCGCTGCCCCCCACGACCCGAAGCCCGAAGATGGCCAACAAGAGAAGGAAGTCCCATGAACCGTTTTCGATCCCTATGCGTACTCTGCCTCCTGGCCACGACGCTCTTGTCCGCCTGCGCTCATCCCCAACCCCCAAAGGACACCGTCTTCCAAGCCTCGACCATCAACGCCCTCATGGAAGGGGTCTATGACGGGGAAACCACCTTCGGAGAACTGAGAAAATACGGCGACACCGGCCTGGGCACCTTCAACGCCCTGGACGGCGAGATGATCGCCCTCCACTCCCGGTTCTTCCAGGTAAAATCCGACGGCACGGCCTACCCGGTGGAGGATTCCTCGCGCACCCCCTTCGCCATCATGACCTTCTTTGACCCGGACCGGGCCTTCTCCCTGGAAGAGCCTCTTTCCTACAAAGAACTGGAAGAGCGCCTGGACCGGACCTTGCCCACCCGGAACTTCTGCTATGCCTTTCGCATTACGGGATCCTTTGCCATGGTCCGGACCCGCAGCGTTCCCCGGCAGACCCCCCCCTACCCGCGCCTGGTCGAGGTGGTGAAGACCCAGCCGTCCTTCGATCTGCAAAACGTTCGCGGGACCCTCATCGGCTTCCGGTTTCCCGAATACCTGCGGGGAGTGAACGTTCCCGGATATCATTTTCATTTCCTGACCGAGGATGCCGGGCGAGGGGGCCACGTCCTGGACTGTCGGCTGGATCGGGTGAAAGTCGAGATCGACGACCTCTACCGGTTCAACATGGCCTTGCCCACGGACAGCGGGTTTCAGCGGACGAACCTGACGGGGACCTCGGCGGCCGATGTTCAGAAGGTCGAGAAGTAGACCCGTGGGGGTCGGGGAGGGAGAGTCGGCGAAGCTTCCGGACGGTGAGGCTTACAGCACCGAATTCGCTCTCCACCCGGCCGTAGAGGACATAAGCCCGATCATAATCCAGGTCCCGGCAGAAGCGCCGAAAAGCGTCGGGAAAGAAAACCGTTTCATAGATGGCCGTTTGGTCTTCGAGGGAAACGAATTCCATGGATTCCCCATCCCGGGTCAGTACTTCCTTGCGGGTGATGGGCCAGCCCAAGACCCACACGTCCCGCCCCACGTGCCGATCGAGATCCGCGGCAGGCACGACGGGAAACGGCAGTCTTTTCAGGGCCGACTCGAACAGGGCCAGGGGATGGACGGAAAGGACGAACCCCAAGGTTTCTTTTTCCTGCTCCCATCGCTGCTCCGGGGTGTAATCCGGCAGCGGAGGGACCCCTCCCGTGAAGGACCGCCGGGGAATCGAGAGATTTTTCCCGATCGTCCCGCCGGCCCCCCCGGAAAAACGGCCCCTCAACGTCGCTTCAACCATCCACAGGATTTGAGGACGAGTGGGAACGGTGCCCGAAAACCGCGGCCCGCCGCCTCCCTGAAAGCCCGAACCCGGGGTTTCCCGGGTTTCCCGGACCCCGGACCCGACCGGGGAAACGGGATCGCGGTGGGCACCGAAGGCCTTCTCGAAAGGGGGGAGGGTTCCCCGGGCCAGGGCGTCCAACGCGCCGCTCCCGACCAGGACGGCCCCTTCGGCAGGGGCCGGGTCCGTTCGGCGAAGGAAATCCTCCAGGGAACCAAAGGGTCCGTTCCTTTCCCGCTCGTCCAGGATTTTTTCCAGGGCTTCCCGCCGCACACCCTTTAGCTGCTGCAGCCCCATGCGAACGACCCGCCCCTTCCCCCGGTAAGTCCACCGGCTGTGGTTTACATCGGGACCCAGGACGGTCAATCCCATGCGCCGGGCTTCGGAAATGTAGGCCCGGGTGCTGTAGTAGCCTCCCCCGTTGCTCAAGACCCCGGCCATGAATTCTGCGGGATAGTGGGCCTTGAGGTAGGCCGATTTGAAGCTGACCAGGGCGTAGGAGGCCGAATGGGGCTTGCAGAAGGAATATCCCGCAAAAGAGATGATCATATCCCACACGGCATCCACCACGTCCCTGCCGATGTTCTCCCGGGCGCATCCTTCGTAGAAACGCTTCCGGTAGGCGGAAATCTGCTCGGGGCTCTTTTTGCTGAGCACCTTGCGCAGGCCGTCCGCCAGGTCCCAGTCGAAGCCCGCCAGGATTCTCGCAACCTGGACCACGTCCTCTTGGTACGCAAGAATCCCGTAGTTTTCCGCCAGGAGCTCCTCGAGCCTCGGGTGCAGGGGTTCATAGGGAGCCCCGTGCAGCCGCCGGATGTATTCCCGGATGTACCGATTGGCCGCAGGCCGGATGATGGAGGAATGAAGGGTTAGATGTTCGAAGTCTCCCCGACCGGTCTTCTGCTGCAACTGGCGCATGGCGGGAGATTCCACGTAAAAGACCCCCATAGTGGCGCCCCGAGCAAGGAGGTCCCGGGTAGCAGGGTCTTCGATGGGGTTGAGCCCGGCATAATCGAGCTCTTTTCCCGTATTTTCCCGGATGGACTCGAGGGCGTCCCGGATCACCGCCAGGGAGCGATTCCCCAGAAGATCGATCTTGACCAGCCCGGCCCTTTCCGCCTGGTCTTTTTCCCACTGGATCACCCGAACCCCCTTGGCGCTCCGCTGCACGGGCACATACCGGGAAACGCGGTCGGGGGCCAGAACGATGCCGCCGCAGTGGACCGAAAGGTGCCGGGGAACGGACTCGAGACGGGCGGCCAGCTGCATGATTTCCGGCCAGGGAGGCTCCGGGACAAGTCCCCGGAACTTGGGATGGGTGTCCACCCGATCCCGCATTTCCCCGGGCCGACTCCAAGAGCTCATTCGCCGGGTCATGTTCTTGATCTCGGCCGCAGGGACTCCGTAGACCTTGGCCACCTCGCGCAACGCCGCCCGGGCTCCAAACCCCACGTGATTGGAAACCGCAGCCAGCCGTTGGGGTCCGTAGAACCGGACCAGTTCTTCCCAGAGCCCGTCCCGCTCATCCCAGGGAAAATCCACGTCGATGTCGGGGTGATCCCGGCGATGAGGATTCAGAAAGCGCCCGAAAAGGAGCCCATGACGGATGGGGTCCACGTGGGTGATCCCCAGGAGGTAGCTCACCAGGCTGGCCGCAGCGCTCCCCCGACCGCAATGGATGGGACGACGCCGCACGATGTCCTCCACCACCACGATGTG
>JARKQW010000312.1 GCA_029974695.1 Syntrophobacteraceae bacterium
CCCGCCGGGGTGACCCGGGGAGGACGAGTCCGGAGAGGCGGGGGGACTGAATTGTGATCAGCCATGCAGACCCATCGGTCCTTTCCAAGGAGGTCAGACCCATGTCCACGCCCTATGATGCCATGTGGGAGAAACTCAACCTGGACCTGGACGCCCATGCCGGATTGCTGGAAGTCTTGGGCAAATTCTACGGGGATATCTACCTTTCCCAGGCCGGTCGGCTCAAGGGGATGGAATACCTGGATTTCGTCCTCTCCGAGGTCCACGGGCTTCGCATCCAGGAACTCCTGCAGGCCAAGGCCCAAGGCAGGAAGGTGATCGGCACGTTCTGTGTCTTCGTGCCCGAAGAGATCGTTCTTGCGGCCGACGCCGTCCAGGTGGGTCTGTGTGCCGGAGCGGAAGCGGGCAAGGAGGCGGCGGAAAAGATCCTCCCCAGAAACACGTGTGCCCTAATCAAATCCTTCGTGGGCTTCAAGCTTTCGAAGCTCTGTCCTTTCATCGAATCCTGCGATCTCGTGGTGGGGGAAACCACCTGTGACGGCAAGAAGAAAGCCTACGAGATCTTCGAGGAATATGTGCCCGTGTATGTCATGGAAATTCCCCAGATGAAGCAGAAGTGCGACCGGGACCTCTGGCGCACCGAGGTCCTGCGGTTCAAGGAAAAAGTGGAGGAGGTGACGGGGAGAACCATCACGGCGGAAAAGCTGGGGAACGCCGTCCGATTGGTCAATGATCGGCGAAGAACGCTGCAGCGACTGGACAGGCTCCGGGCCGCCGACCCGGTTCCCATCTCGGGCAGGGATGTTCTTCTCATCAATCAGGTCAGCTTCTACGACGATCCTGTACGATTCACCCAGAGCGTCGGCAAACTCTGCGATGAACTGGAGGAACGGGTGAAAGCGGGGGAGGGTGTGGTGCCTCCCGGGACCCCCCGTTTGATGCTCTCCGGGTGTCCCATGGCGGTTCCCAACTGGAAGCTGCCCTACATCATCGAGTCTTCGGGGGCGGTAATCGTGGGGGAAGAGTCCTGCATCGGTCGGCGAAACACCCGGGATTTGGTCACGGAAAACGGCGGGAAGACGGATGACCTGATCGATGCCGTGGTCGATCGCAGCATGAAGATCGACTGCGCCTGTTTCACCCCCAACCGGGAACGCCTCGACCACATCGTGGACATGGCCCGGGAACTGAAGGTGGACGGCGTCGTTCACTACGGCCTTTCCTTCTGCCAGCCTTACGCCATCGAAGCTTTCAAGGTCGAGAAATCCCTCCGGGACGCCGGGATTCCCATGCTTTCCATCGAAACCGATTACAGCATGGAGGATGTTCACCAGCTGAAGACCCGGGTCGAGGCCTTTGTGGAAATGGTCCGGTAGCAGGGCCGGGGGCGCAGAATCATGACACGAAATCCCACACCTGCATCGACCCTGCAGAGCCCTCCCTTCGAACCGTTGGAGGAAGAAGCCCGCGAATGTCCGGGGGTGATGGGAATCGATGTGGGGTCCCGATCCATCGAGCTTGCGGTGTTGGAGAAGGGCCGATGGAAGGAGGTCCGGAAACTGCCGACCACCTTTGATCCCCTGGGCCAATGTCGGAAGCTTCTATGGGACGCCGCAGGGTATGCCGTGGTGGCGACGGGCTACGGGCGCAAACTGGTCGCGGATTCTTTTCCCGGCCTGGAGGTGACCACCATCACGGAAATCCAGGCCTACGCCCTGGGGGCTCGCCATTTGTTTCCCCAGGCTCGCACGGTCCTGGATATCGGGGGGCAGGACACCAAGGTCATCTCCCTGTCGTCCCAAGGGAAGGTGATGAAGTTCGAGATGAACGACCGCTGTGCGGCGGGCACGGGAAAATTCCTGGAATTCATGGCCACGGCCCTCCAGGTGCCCCTCGAGTCCTTTGGGGAGTTCGCCCGGCGGGCGGACAAACGCATCACCATCAACAGCATGTGTACGGTTTTTGCCGAAAGTGAAGCCACCTCCCTGATGGCCCGGGGGGAACGTCCCGAAAACATTGCCATGGGACTGCACCTGGCCGTCTTTCAGCGCACACTCGCCATGCTGCGTCGTGTGGGCTTGCAGATGCCCCTGGTCTTTGCCGGGGGAGTCGCCCACAACGAATGCGCCGTGCGGATCCTCGAGGAACTGCTGGGAGAGCCCGTGATGGTGCCCGAGGATCCCGATGCGGTGGGGGCGTTGGGGGCTGCCCTCTGGGGAGCCAAAGCGAGGGTCCCGTGAGCGAACGGCCCACCCTATGTCGTGTCTGCAGCGAAAACTGCGGAATCCTGGTCAAACGGGATCGGAGGGGAACACGCATCCGCGGAAACCCGGACCACCCGGTCAGCAAGGGTTTCCTGTGTTTCCGGGGAAAGAACTACGGTGAGGTGCACGATGCGAATACCCGCCTCGATTCCCCCATGGTACGCAGCGGGTCTCACTGGACGAAGGTTTCCTGGGAAGACGCCCTGGGACTTCTTGCCGAGAGGCTCCTGGATGCTCGGGAAAGACACGGGCCCCAGAGCGTGGTATTTTACAAAGGCGAATCCTTGAAGCACCAGGAAATTGCCCGGTACATGCAGCACCTTTCGTTTGGCTTCGGAACCCCCAACTATGTCTCCGTGGGCAGTCTCTGCCATCATTCCTCCGCCTTCAGTCATGCCCTCACTTATGGAGGAACGGCTCAGCCGGATCTTCATCGAATCCGGCTGGCGATCCTGTGGGGAACGAACCCGGCCATATCGGCCCCGCGCACCTTTCTGGACCTAAAGAAAGCGGCCGGGAGAGGGATGAAGCTGATCGTGGTGGACCCATCCCGGACCCAGAGTGCTTCTCACGCGGATCTCCACCTTTCGGTTCGGCCCGGTTCCGATGGGTTCCTGGCTCTTGCTTTTCTCAAACACGCCCTGGAAGAGGAGACAGTCTCGCCGGAGCTCGCGTCTTCGGACGGCTGGGAAGAACTGAACCGGCTCCTGCGAAGGGTCTCCTTCGGTTCTCTGTTGGAAGAAACGGGGATTGAAGTTGAGGAGTTCCGCAATGCCGCTGCCATGATCTTCGAAAACACTCCCGGGTGGATTTCCACGGGACTGGGACTCGAACTTCAGCCGAACGGCTTTCAGTCCCTCCGGGCCATTGCCTGTCTGCAGCCCGTCCTGGATCCCCGGAACCGTGCGGCGGGATTCCGCGCTCCGCTCAAACCTCTCCCCGGCTCGGATCGATACCCGCCCATGCCGCCTTCCATCGGGTCCCAACGATGGCCCCTGTACACCGGGAGCCTCAGGGAAGGTCAGGGCATGCAGTTGACCCGGGCCATTTTGAGGGATGATCCCTATCCGGTGAGAGCGATGCTGGTGGCCGGGGGTAATCCGGTGTTGACCTTTCCCGGGACCCGCTTCCAGACGGCGGCCTATGAGAAACTGGACTTCCTTGCGGTGGTGGACCTGTTCATGACCCCGACAGCCCGAAAAGCGCACCTGGTGCTCCCTGCGGCCACTTTTCTGGAGACCGTGGAACTCCATGACTACGGCGTTGTCGGAAAGCCTTACCTGGGACTGGTTCAACCGGTGGCCCCCTCGAACAAGGGACGCCCGGCCTGGCAATGGATTTTCGACCTGGCGCGACGGTTGGAACTTTCCGCGTTGTTTCCCTGGAAGGACAACCGTGAAGCGCTGATGGGAGCCCTTTCGGGCACCGGTGTGACCCTGGAAGATCTCGAAAAGAGCGCTTCCGCCGTCCTGCCCTACTCGCCGGAAGTCTCCCCCGAGACCACCTGGCGGACTCGAACCGGCAAGGTCCAGTTTTACTCGAAGGAATTGGCCGCCTTGGGGTACTCCGGACTGCCCGTCCCGGAAGATCTGCGCCTCCCGGTTTCCACCGGGGCTCCCTTCCCCTTTTGGCTGAGCACGGGGGATCGGGTGCTCGGCTTTCAACACACCCAGTTTAGGAACGCCCCCACTGCCGGGAACCTCATGAAGAAACCGATCCTGGACATTCACCCGGACAGTGCCGCACGTTTGGGGGTCCGGGATGGGGAAAAGGTGGCCGTGACGAGCAGGTACGGGAGGCTGGAGATCCGGGCGGCTTTGTGCCCGGAAGTCCGTAGGGACAGCCTGCGAATGTCCCATGGGTGGGAGTCGTGCAACGCCAATGACCTGACCGATTCCGAATACTTTGACCCGGTCACGGGGTTCCCCTGGATGCGGGCGCTCCCCGTTTCGGTGGAGAAAATCGGAGAGCGGTCGAGAGGTCGGCGGGACGGCCCGTCTCCCTCCAAGTAGGTCCCGGATTGGGCGATTGGACCGGGGGGGATCCTGTTTCGTCATTCCCGCGATGCGGGCAACCGGAAAGAGCGTGCATACCCGCCGTCGCCGGCATGACGCCCTGATGCTTTCGGAATCGCTCAACTCAAGCGATAGTGACAATGGATTTCGGGATGCCCATGATCCCGGGGTCTGGGCCGTTTACCGTGAGAGAAGAACTCGGAGCGAAGGAGGAGACCATGAGATTCGGTGCCAGAAACAAGATCAAGGCAAAGGTGGTTTCGGTGAAGAAGGGGGATGTGATGTCCCTGATCAAGTTCGATGTGGACGAACCCGTCCATATGGCGTCCGTTCTGACTACGGAATCGGTGGAAGATCTGAACTTGGGTGTGGGGGACGAAGTGGAGCTTGTGATCAAAGCCATCCATGTGTTGCCGGTGAAGAAGGGATCGTAGAAACCCTGAGTCTGCCGGAATCAATCCCCGGCTTGTTGTCGTTTGCGTCGGCGACGGAGGACCCCTCGACGCGCCCGTTGTGGGCGTAATGGGAACGGGCCCAAGGCCTTAGGCTGCAGAAGCCGATCCTCCGAACCACAACGGAGCGGCGGATAAGCCGCGACGGGCGGGAAGGCCGTAGGTTTTTCCGCCCGGAGTCGGCTTCATCTGCGGGTTGCGCGGCGCGAAGCGTCCGCGACAACTTCGTTTTGGGGGGAACACGGACATCCTGGTCAAAGAGCCTGGATTGAGCGATTCGGCCGGGACGAATCCCGGTTCCTCATCCCTATGAAAGCGAAACTTTCATGCAACGGGGCGCGGCCCGTTGCATGAAGGATTCCCGCGCAGGCGGGCATCCACGAAGAGCGTGTCCACCCATTGGAGATGTCCGCCGTCGCGGGTACGACGGCCTGATGCTCCGGGAATCGCTCAACGCGGGAGAGGGAGATTCTTGTCGTTGGAGCCTGAACAGGGGACGGCTTCCTCCGGATGATGATTCCAACAATATCCACTCCGTATCACCGAACAAAGAAATCTCACGTCAAACGGCTATTTTCTCAGCAATTCTCAAGGAATCGCCCCCGGAAGGGGCCCTCGGGAATTGTCCATTTGATGAATTCTATGGATTGAACCTCGGAAGACGGCAGAAGGGGCGGCAAAAATAACCGATTCACACAATAGGCATCGGCGATCCTACGGCGATGTCCCAGCGGGGAAAACCGATTAGACACTGAGTGGTTCCGGATGCTATCAGAGCGGCCTGATGTCGGTTGTTGTCTGCATGCATCCTTCTGAGCGGCCGGGGGGTGATCTACTGTTCATACTGGGAGAGACGGGAGGAGTCGGCGCATGAAAGACAAACCGGAATGCGGAACACGCAGGACTTTTTTGAAGTCGGCGCTTATGGCGACTATCGGTGCGGCCTTACCGACGGGCATGGCGCGAGCGGGAGCCGCCTTCAGTCAGGATTCCCTGCAGGTGTGGTCGTGCGGCGGACTTGCCGAGGCATTCATGCCGGCAAACGAGATGTATGAGAAGAGAGCCGGGGTGAAGATAAGCTACACGGGGGCCTTTGCGGCGGCCCTGGGAAAGTCGCTCCTGGGAAGCGCCACGACGGAAGTCTTCGGAGGCAGGGTCCTCGATCTTGCCAAGAAGCTAAGACAAACCGGGAAGATGGTTTACTTCAGGCCTCTTTGCTTCACGAGCTATGTGATGGTTACGCCTAAGGGGAACCCGGCAGGGATCCGGGAGATAAAGGACATGGCCAAACCGGGTGTTCGCGTGGTCCTTGCCCCGGATGCGTCGCCTCCCGGAGGCCAGGCAGCCCAGGGGGTCCTCAAGAAAGCCGGGATTCTCGATGCCGTCATGAAAAATGCCGTGACCCTTGGAAGCTGCGTACAGCGCACCATGGACGATATCGTTGGAGGAAAGGGCGATGTCTCCATCGTAGAGCTTCGGATAACCCGAATGCCTGCTTTCGAGGGCAAGATGGACATTGTCTGCATCCCTGAAGACTATTTCCCGCCGCCGCCGCTCACCTTTACCATCGGCGTCATGAAAGATGCAAAAGACCGCGCTCTTGCAGATGACTATGTGGACTTCATCACATCGAACGAAGGTCAGTCCTTTTTCGATCGTTGCGGCTTCATTCC
>JARKQW010000323.1 GCA_029974695.1 Syntrophobacteraceae bacterium
CACCCCGTTGGCCAACCGGTCACATCGGAGAATTCCCCCGAAAATATTGATGAGCACGCCCTTGACCGCAGGATCGGCCAGGATGATTCGGAAGCCGTTTTCCACCTGCTCGGCGCTGGCTCCGCCGCCGACATCCAGGAAATTGGCGGGAGAGGCACCGGCCTGCTGAATGAGGTCCATGGTCGCCATGGCAAGACCGGCGCCGTTGACCATGTTGCCGATATTGCCTCCCGGCATCTTGATGTAATTGAGATCGTACTTGGATGCCTCGACCTCGAAGGGGTCCTCTTCGTCCAAGTCGCGGTATTCCTGGATGTCTTTGTGACGATACAAGGCGTTGTCGTCAAAATTGATCTTGCCGTCCAGGGCAATGACCCGATTATCGGAAGTGATGACCAGGGGATTGATTTCCACCAGGGAGCAGTCGTAGTCCACGCAGAGTTTGTAGAGGGCCGCGACCATGGCATTGAACTGCTTGATCAGCTCGGGCTTCAGGTTCAGGCCGAAAGCCAGTTCGGCGGCATGGAAGCCTTTGAAGCCCATGAGGGGATCGATATAGACTTTGATGATTTTCTCGGGAGTCTTGGCGGCTACTTCCTCGATGTCCATACCCCCGGCTTCGCTCGCCATGAAAACGATCTTGGCGGTCCCTCGGTCGGGAAGCACACTGAGATAGAGCTCTTTTTCAATGGGCAGTCCCTCTTCCACCAGGAGCTTTTTGACCACCTTTCCTTCCGGACCGGTCTGGTGGGTCACCAGGGTCATGCCCAGGATGCTCCCGGCATACTGCTCGACCTCGGCAGCACTCTTGGCCAGCTTGACCCCGCCTCCTTTTCCACGCCCCCCGGCGTGAATCTGGGCCTTGACCACCACCGGAAACGTATTCAACTCGGCTCCTATGGCCTTGGCCTCTTCAACACTGAAGGCCGCTTTTCCCCTGGGAATTGGGACTCCGTACTTCTTGAATAACTCTTTCGCCTGGTACTCATGGATTTTCATCTTTCACCTCGCTCTAGCAGAAACAGTTCGCATTCTCTGCAGACCACGTTTTACAACGAGAGCCCGATCCAAAAAATTCTGCCGCTCCTCCCTTAATTTCATTCTTTCTAGATGAAAGATCTTTCCGTGTCAAACATTGTTTGTAAATTCTTTAACATCCCGGGGGTCCGAAATCGCTCCCGATTGACTCGGCGGGTTGCTTGACTTAAGCTTGATTCACACCCGGATCTTGCTGCGAATGGAACTTCTCCGTTCCCGCTTGCCTTCCGGCACCGTTGCGCCCACGATCCCGCCCTTCGCCGCAGACCCTTTGGAACGAACCGCAGGGTGCCCGGAAAACCCGGAAGCGCGGGGGAAGTGGGTTTCCGAATCCGTCAACGAAACCGATTGGGGGGGAATAGAGCATGACGAAATTATTGTTCGTGATTTCCAAGGGTTTTGAAAAAGCCGGCGGGGCCGTCAGGGCCATGCAGTTTGCGGGAATTGCCGCGGAAAAGAACCATCCCGTGGAGGTCTTCCTCATCGACGACGCCATTCACTGGGCACAGATCGGCATGGCCGAGGGCATTCGTTCCACCACGGGGGAGCACATGAAGGATTTCCTGGAAAAGCTCTCGGAGAAACGCTGCCCCATCCACGTGTGCAAAGCCTGTGCGGACAAACGACTCATTGGGCCCGACGATCTCATTCCCGGAGCCGTCATTTCCACCGGCGGCCAACTGGTGGAGATGATGGCGGACCCCGACACCAAAGTCTTCACGTTTTAGGGACGGGAGATGAACCTCCCCCTGGCATGGAATGCCGATTTCATCCAATCCCGATATGAACGGTGGAAGTCCGATCCCCACTCCGTCCCCCGGGACTGGCAGATGTTTTTTGAAGGCTTTTCCCTGGCGGGGACCCTCGAGTTGGGAGGGGCTCCCCTCTGCGATGCCGAGCATGTGCTCCGGCAGGCTCGTGTGGAGGAACTGGTTCACCGTTACCGGGACCTGGGACATCTGCTTGCCTGCCTGGACCCTCTCGTCTCATGCCCTACCAGCCATCCTCTTTTGGACCCGGACCGTATGGGCCTGGGCGACGAGGACCTCGAAAGGATCTTCTTTACCCCGCATCTTCCGGGCATGGAGCAGGCGCCGTTGAAGGAGATCCTGGGGATGCTCCGGGAAACCTATTGCCGCTCCGTCGGGGTCGAGTACATGCACCTCCAGGACCCCGACGAGCGTCGATGGCTCCAGGACCGGATGGAACCCACTCGAAATCGGTCGGTCCTCGATGGAGAATCCAGGCGGTGGATCTGGGAAAAGCTCTGCCGGGCGAGTCTGTTCGAACAGTTCCTCCATACCCGGTACCTGGGCCAGAAGCGTTTCTCCGCCGAAGGGGCGGAAGTGGTGGTGCCCGCCCTCGCCGATCTCTTGGACCACAGTGCGGCTTCGGGTGTCGAGGAGGTCGTACTGGGGATGGCCCACCGGGGACGTCTCAACGTCCAGGTAAACGTCCTGGGCAAGCCTTACGAGGCGGTCTTCTGCGAGTTTGAGGACCATTATGACCCGGACTCCCTGGTGGGAAGCGGGGACGTCAAGTACCATCACGGATACATGGCCCACGTCTCCACCCGCAGCGGCAGGAAGATCCGTGCCCTGTTGGCCGACAATCCCAGCCACCTGGAATCCGTCGACCCGGTAATCGAGGGCATTGCCCGAGCCCGCCAAGACCTCCTGGGCAAGGACGGAATTCGCCGGGTGCTTCCCGTGCTCATTCACGGGGATGCGGCGTTTGCCGGGCAGGGGGTGGTGAGCGAAACCCTCAACCTGTCCCAGCTGGAGGGGTACCTCACGGGGGGCACGATCCACTTGGTCATCAACAACCAGATCGGTTTCACGACCCTGCCCGAGCACGCGCGATCCACCCGGTATTCGACGGACATCGCCAAGATGCTGATGGTCCCCATTTTTCACGTCCACGGGGAGGATCCCGAAGCGGCCGTTCACGTGATCCGCCTCGCCTACGACTACCGGTTTCGGTTCCACAAAGACGTCGTCATCGACATCGTGTGTTTTCGCCGTTACGGGCACAACGAGGGGGACGAACCCTATTACACCCAACCGACCATGTACGAGCGCATCAAGGATCGCCCTCCCCTGTTTCGGCTCTACGGCCGGAAGCTCATGGACGAGGGGGTTTTGACCCGGGAGGAGGCGGAGGAGTCCGGGAACCGAATCCACCGGGAACTGGAGGATGCGTACCGATCGAGCCGGGACAAGACCTGCGCGGCGCCGGAAATGGAATTCTACGAGGCCTGGCGGGAATACCACGGGGACTTGGCCCGATTGCCGGATGAGACCGGAGTCGATTCCGACACCTTGAGGGAGCTGGCCCGACAGGTGCACCAGCTGCCCCCGGACCTCTCCGTCCATCCACGGTTGGAGCGCATTTTGCGCAGACGGGCCGAGAGCGTTTCGGCGGGGGAGGGGCTCGATTGGGCCACCGGGGAAATGCTGGCGTTCGCCAGCCTCCTCGACCAGGGGATTTCCATCCGTTTGAGCGGCCAGGACAGCCGTCGAGGGACCTTCAGCCAACGGCACGGGGTCCTGGTGGATACCCGCACGGGAGCCTGCCACACTCCCCTTGATCGTGTTGCCCGGAGGGGCGCCCGCCTGTCCGTCTACGACAGCATGCTCTCGGAAAACGCCGTGCTGGGTTTCGAGTACGGGTATTCCATCGCCGATCCCCGGCCCCTGGTTTTGTGGGAAGCCCAGTTCGGAGATTTTGCCAACAACGCTCAGGTGATCATCGACCAGTATCTCTCGAGCGGGGAGCTCAAGTGGGGACGGCTGAGCGGGCTGGTGCTCCTTTTGCCCCACGCCTACGAGGGCCAGGGGCCGGAACATTCCAGCGCCCGGATCGAGCGATTCCTCCAGCTGTGCGCCCAGGACAACCTGCAGGTCGTCTACCCCACAACCCCCGCACAGTATTTTCATCTGCTCCGTCGACAGGTCCTGGGAAGGGTCCGAAAGCCCTTGGTCGTCTTGACTCCCAAGAGTCTCTTGCGCCATCCCCGGGCCGTTTCGAGCCTCGGGGAACTGAGCGGCGGGGGATTCCGGCCGGTACTGGGTCCCGGGGCCCCGACACAGAACCCCCGCAGGGTCCTTTTGTGCACCGGAAAAGTGTACTACGACTTGGTCGAGAGGCTGGATTCCCGTGTCGGGTCCCAGGGGATCGCGATCTTGAGGCTCGAGCAGTTGTATCCTTTTCCCGAGAGCGGCCTGAGGAGGGCCCTGGCAGGCTGGGAAACCGCGGCTGAATGGATCTGGGTGCAGGAGGAACCGCAGAACATGGGCGCATGGAGCTACCTTCGCCCTCTCCTGGAGGAACTGCTGCCGACCCCCGTCCGTTACGCGGGTCGTCCCCCTTCGGCAAGTCCCGTGACGGGGTACCACGGCATCTACGAAAAGGAACAGAAGAGGCTTCTCGAGGAGGCCTTGGGTTGATTCGTTGCCCGTGGCGGAAGCCTCGGTCATGCAAAGAGAGAGCTTTGAGGAGCTTAGGAGCCCGCAATGATCGTCCAGGTAAGAATCCCCGAGGTCGGGGAGTCCGTGAGGGAAGCCCTCTTGGTGCAGTGGTACAGGAAAGACGGAGACCGGGTGTCCAAGGACGAGATTCTGTTCGTTATCGAGACCGACAAGGTCACCCTCGAGGTCGTTGCGGAAGCGACGGGACTCCTGAGGATTCTGATCCGGGAGGGAGAGACCGTGCCGGTGGGTACCGTGGTGGGGACCATCGAGACCCAAGGGGCTGCGGAATCCGGGGAAATGGCGGCTCGCCAAGAGGTGCGGGAGGAAGAACCCGGGTTGCGCCGGGGACCTTCCGTCGACGCGATTCCGCCCCGGCAGGAAACATCCCGGTCCCCGGCGCAATCCCCTTTGCCTTCCTCCCAACTCGGTGAAAGAAGCGCCCCGGAAACGCTCATCTCCCCGTCCGCACGCCGCCTGGCGGACGAAAACCGGGTGGACGTCGCCTCCATTTCGGGAACCGGACCGCAAGGTCGAATCACTCGTGGGGACATTCTTCTTCACATGGAATCCTCCCCGGATTTCGTGCCGACCTCAAAAGGGCCCGCCGGGGCGATTCCCCCGGCCGGCGTCCTTCTTCCAAAAACCAGGGCGACGGGAGAATCGGCGGAAGGTTCCCCGGGTCCCCGGGATGTTCCCGCACGGGGCAAGGCTGCGGAGGACGCCCCGGGAACCCCGCCCGACGAGAGGGTGACGCGCACGCCCATGAGCCCCATTCGCCGACGCATCGCCGAACGGTTGCTCCAGGCACGGCAGACCACCGCCATGCTCACGACCTTCAACGAGATCGACATGAGCAGGGTTCAGGCCCTGAGGGCCCGCTTCAAGGAACCGTTCCATCGCAAGTACGGGGTGTCCCTGGGGATCATGTCCTTTTTCATCAAGGCCGCCGTCGCGGCCCTCCAGGAATTCACCCGGGTGAACTCCTTCCTCGACGGCACCGATATCGTGACCCCCCATTTTCATCACATCGGCATTGCCGTGGGCGCGGACCGCGGTCTCGTGGTGCCGGTCATCCGTCACGCCGACCGGCTCAGCTTTTCCCAATTGGAGCTCGCCATCGCGGACTTCGTCCAAAGGACCCGGGAGAACCGGCTCGATCTCTCCGACCTCGAGGGTGGGACTTTCACGATCAGCAACGGTGGAATCTACGGTTCCCTTCTCAGCACTCCCATCCTGAATTTCCCCCAAAGCGGAATCCTGGGGATGCACAAGATCGAGGACCGTCCCGTGGTCGTCGACGCTCAGATCGTCGTGCGCCCCATGATGTACGTGGCCCTGAGCTACGATCACCGCATCATCGACGGTCGGGAAGCCGTCACATTCCTGCTGCGCATCAAGGAATCCATCGAAGACCCCGAACGCATCATGATGGAGATTTGACATGGGAGAGGCCGAAAGATTCGATCTGGTCGTGATCGGGGCCGGTCCGGGCGGGTACGTGGCGGCCGTCCGTGGGACTCAGTTGGGAATGAAGGTGTGCTGTGTGGACAAGGATGCAAAGCCGGGAGGAGTCTGCCAGAACGTCGGCTGCATTCCCAGCAAGGCCCTGCTCGACTCGAGCGAATACCTTCACCTGGCCCGCGAGCATTTCCGGGAACATGGAGTCCTGCTGTCCGAGGTGAAGCTGGATCTTCGCGCCATGATGGCCAGAAAAGAAAGAGTCGTGCGGGAGCTCACGGACAACGTGCGAACGCTTCTTGAAAGCAACGGCGTTCATCTTCTCTGGGGAACGGCGCGGCTTGTGGGAGCAACCCGGGTGGAGGTGACCCCCGGGGCCCCGGCCACGGGACCCGTCCTCCTGGATTCCCGGTTCATTCTGCTGGCGACGGGAAGCGAGCCGGTGGCTCTTCCCTCGGCCCCCTGGGACGGGATCCGGATCCTTACCTCCACCGAAGCCCTGTCTCTCGATTCCGTCCCGGAAAGGCTCGGGGTCATCGGCGCCGGGTACATCGGCCTCGAGCTGGGTTCCCTGTGGCAGCGCCTCGGGTCGACAGTAACGATCCTCGAAGCCATGTCCCGTATTGCACCGCCCGCGGATGCCCAGGTGGGCCGGGCCCTGGAGCGGGCATTGAGAAAGCAGGGATTGGTATTCCGCCTGGGAACGAAACTGATCGAGGCTCGACCGGCGGAGGAGGAGGTGAAGGTCTCCATCGAATCGGACGGGGGGAGAGAAGACCTGGCTTTCGATCGTCTCCTGGTCGCCGTGGGACGCCGCCCCCTCACTCGGGGACTGGGGCTGGAAGACGTGGGGGTCGCTGTGGATTCCCGGACCGGCCATGTGCGGGTGGACGCCCAATACCGAACCTCGGTTCCGGGCATCTGGGCCGTCGGGGACCTCATTGCCGGGCCCATGTTGGCTCACAAAGCCTCCGCCGAAGGGATCGCCGCCGTGGAATGTATGGCGGGTCTGCCGGGGGAAGTGGATTACGACTGCATCCCATCGGCCATCTACACCTCCCCGGAAGTCGCCGGGGTGGGCCTCACCGAAGAACAAGCCAAGGAACGCTCCATTCCTTATTGTGTAGGCACCTATCCCTTCTCGGGGGCGGGGCGAGCTCGTTGCCTGGGCCGGGCGGACGGATTCGCGAAGGTCCTCGCCCATGGGCGTTCCGGCCGGATCCTGGGGGCTCACATCCTGGGCCCCCGGGCCTCGGATCTGATTGCGGAATGCGTGCTGGCCATGCAGTTGGGAGGGAGTGCGGAAGATCTCGCCGGAACGATCCATGGGCATCCCACCTTGTCCGAGGCCGTGCATGAGGCCGCCGCCGCCGTGAGAAGGTGTTCCATCTACGCTCCGCGGCCGTAGTCCTCTTCTCCACGACTCTATTTCCCACAAATTCGCTTTCCCAGATCCGCGGGGGTATGTTATCTTCCCGCTGGTCTGTGAATGGGCTCCAAGCCCGCGGCAAGCCATGCACGAAGTCTGCCGGGGGTGGGGTTGCACCCGGGGGGACCCCGGAGAGGGAGGGCTCCACGGGCCGGGGAAACACGAGCCCCTTGCGGATGGCCTGCCCAGGAATCGAGGATGAATAACAAACTCCGAATCGTTGTCACCGGACTTGCGGCAACCTATCCTTTCGGCGGGGTCTTTTGGGACTATCTGCAATATGTGTTGGGCTTTCGCCGACTCGGTCACGAGGTTCTGTACCTGGAAGACACCGGGAAATGGTGTTACGACCCTTCGGCCGGGACCTTTGTGGAAGACGGAAGGAACAATGCGGCCTTTCTTTCCGCCGAACTGCACCGGCTGGACCCTTCCCTTGAAGGGCATTGGTTCTACCGGGACTCGACGGGGAAAACCTATGGGCGGCAATGGCGGGATGTGGTCTCGTTTTGCCGTAGCGCCGATCTTTTCCTGCATGTTTCCGCATCCTGTTGGATGCGCGAAGAGTATTTCGCCGCATCCCGGGTAGCCTTCATCGACAGCGATCCCATGTACACCCAGGCATCCATCCCCGGCTACCTGGACGGAAGCCTCGATGAGGAAGCCCGATCCCGGGTCGATACCCTGCTTCAACACGACGTGTTTTTTACCTTCGGCGAGAATGTGGGAGCTTCCGACTGCAGGATTCCCACGGAGCTCTTCCGCTGGATTCCCACTCGGCAGCCCGTGGTGCTGGACTGCTTCAGGGACCACCGGATTCCGGTGTCCGCCCGCAGGCGGGTCCTCACCACCGTGGCGTCCTGGGAACCGTCCGAGAAGGGCCCCGTGGTGAGGGGAGTTGCTTACGGGGGCAAGAGCATCGAATTCAACCGGTTCATGGATCTTCCCTCCCGCAGTGTGTTGCCTCTGGAACTGGCCATGAGCGGTCGCGCTCCCCGGGACAGGCTGACGGCTGCGGGCTGGGGGGTGCGGGACGGGTACGAAGTCTCTGCAAATCCTTGGATTTACCGGGACTATCTGGCCGACTCCCTGGGGGAATGGAGTGTGGCCAAGAACGCTTACGTTCTCAGCCGAAGCGGGTGGTTCTCCTGCAGAACTGCCTGTTACCTCGCCCTTTCGGTGCCCGCCGTGGTCCAGGACACGGGATTTGGCCGGTTCATTCCCACGGGAGAGGGCCTTTTCGCCTTCAATACGCCGGAGGAAGCCGTCGAAGCCATTTCCCGGATTGAGAGCGAGCCCGAAAGACATGCTGCGGCGGCTGCAGCCGTCGCCGCCGAGTACTTCGATTCGGACATGGTGCTCCGACAACTGATCGAAGATGCCTTTTCGTCCTCGTCCAATTGAATCCAAGGGCATCCAACAAGAGGGAGGCCAAGAAACGATCCCGTTCGGGATGAGGTTGGATGGGGACCGGCGGCAAATTCATGACCCCAGTTCCCTGGAGAGAACTCGACATGTACAGTCCCATCGTCTTCCGCTGCCTGCTCGCCGTCCTCGGGGTGGTCCTTTGGGCCGCCGCAACGTCTCCCTGCCGCGCCGGAATGGTCAGCCTCACCTTCGATGACGGCCTCAGTAGTGTTTACAGCGAGGCGTATCCGGTACTCAAGCGGCACAATCTCAAAGCCACCGTGGGGATGGTGGTGAACCGCATCACCTCGGGCAACGACGACTACATCAGCCTCCAAGAGGCCCACGAACTCCAAGACGCCGGATGGGAGATCGCGTCTCACGGCTTGACCCACCAGAGGCCCATCGATATCCCGCAATACTTCGAAGACGAGGTGGTGGAGGGTTGGGAACCGGACGGCACCAATGCCGAGGTCTATGAAGCCAAGTACGATTACCACAGCGTGGCGGGGTTGCTGGAAAACGGAAAGCCCCTCAAGGAATTCACCCGACTGGAGGACGTCCGGCGAGCCAAGGGCAGTTTCTATTTCGACCGACTCATCGGGGCCCTCCACGTCCACCCTTTCAACCCGATGAACGCCGAAAGGGAAGACATTCGATCTTATTCTTACCAGCGGGAACTGTGCGAATCCAAGATCGCCCTGGAAAAACTGGGCTTCAAGATCAGCACCTACATCACTCCGTTCAACTATTGGACCGAGGAGATGGCTTCCCTCAGCAAGCTCTATTATTCCCAGGTGGCCAACGGGAAAAACATGGCCAACCGCAAGGAAACCTGCGACCTCAACTGGTTGTATCGTTTCAATGTCCTCAGCATGGGAAAAACTCAGGACGCCGTCCGATTGATCCAAAAGCACGCCGTCGAGCAGGACGAGTGGGTGATTTTTTGTCTGCACGGAATCGAAGATGAGATGGGGTGGGAGCCATGGTCCGCGGATAACCTGGAAGAACTGGCAGCCTGGCTGCAGAAGAACCAGATCCGAGTGGTGACCGTTTCCGAGGGAGCCGCCCTCTATTCATCCGTGCAACAGGCACGAAGGAGGTAGGGATCGGTTGAAGGGACGACCGCTCAAGATCGTGGTTGCCGGATTCGCCATTGGATTCCCCATGGGCGGACAACTCTGGATGATGATGCATTATGTGCTGGGTTTGAAACAACTGGGGCACGAAGTGCTTTTCCTCGAGGATACCTCCGACTGGTCCTACGCCTACGATCCCGTGCGCCGGTCCTATGATGTGGATTCCAGCTACGGACGGCGAGTGCTGGAGGATTTCTTCCGCCGCAACGGGCTCGAGGGCCAATGGGTCTACAACAGCGCCCTGGAAAACCGGATTTACGGGAGGACTCGGCAGGAACTGGATCGGTTCTGCTCCGAGGCGGACCTGTGGTTGAGTCTTTCGGGAACCAATCCCCTGCGCGAAAATTACATGCGGTGCAGGGTCAAGGCCGTCATCGATACGGACCCCGTTTTTACCCAGTTGAAGATTCGGGACGATGAAATCACTCGGGATTACTTCAAGGCCCACGACGTTTGCTTCACTTGGGGCTACAATCTACCATCCCTGAAAACCCGAGTCCCCCTTTCCGGCATCGACTGGAAACCGACTCTGCCCCCCATTCTGCTGGAAAAGTGGGCTCCGGTATCTCCCCCCGGAAGGTCGTACAACACCATCGGGTTCTGGGACACGAAGGGGCGGGACATCGTCTTGGACGGAGAAGTCTTTTCCTGGCGCAAGCGACCGAAATATGAACGACTCATCGATCTTCCCGGCCAACTCCCCGGCCTGCCCCTGGAGATTGCTTTCATGGGAATCGAGGACGACGGACCTCGTTATGCCGACCATGGGTGGATCCTTCGAGACCCCGTGGCCGTATCTGCGGATCCGTACAATTACATGGACTACATCAAGAATTCCCGGGCCGAGTTCACGGTGGCCAAGGACCAGAACGTCAAGCTCAAGAGCGGGTGGTTTTCCGACCGGAGCGCATCCTATCTTGCGGCAGGGCGCCCCGTTGTGACCGAAGACACGGGGTTTTCCGCCTATCTTCCCGTGGGAGAGGGGATTTTTCCCTACGAAACGAGGGAGGAGGCCATCGAGAGCATACGAACCATCGAACGGGATCCCGTTCACCATTCCCGGGCGGCCCTGCACCTTGCCGAGGAACACTTCGACGCTCGAAAGGTGCTCACGGAAATCCTTCGTGAGGTGGGGCTCGCCTGATCCTGCAACCCGGGAACGGCTTCGGGGAGCCAAATCCTGCGGGG
>JARKQW010000327.1 GCA_029974695.1 Syntrophobacteraceae bacterium
CGACGATGTCCTTGGCGATTTCCGGGGTCGGGGCCGCACCCACGAGGGCCGCAAAAACGGCGGCGGAGATGTCGGGAACCAAGGGGACAATGCGAGTGCCCCAACCGATCTGAACCCCCGCCTGGACCAGCTGCTGGGCACAGGTGGTCCCGTTTTGATTGGCACAAAGGAAGATATAGAGATTCTTTCTTTGGTAATCCTCGACGATGTCCTTGGCGATTTCCGGGGTAGGGGCCGCACCCACGATGGCCGCAAAACCGGGGGCGCTGCCATCCACGAATTCCACCCCTCGTTTGCGCATGATGACGTCATCCGCCGCGCCCAGCCACAATTTTCCGTTCTCGATGTCGCAGTCTTCCCCTTGGAGGTAGAACCCGGGGTCCTCGACATACCGAATGGCTTCCCCGATTTCTTCCGCCAATATGGCCGCCATCCCGGCATCCAAGGTATGCCCCAAATAGGGGACGTGGATCTTTCCCTTGATGTGGGGGGGCAGCAACTCCTTGCATCGCTTGAGAACAATCTCGGCATCGGCCAGCTTCTCCACCTTGATTCCCAGGATGGAATAGATGACCGGCAGGTAATAAGCCGTGTTGGGAAAGGCCAGAGGCTGATTCGGACCATACTTGTCCATCGCCCTCCGAAAACTCCCTTCCGTCTTCGCCACAATGTTGTACGCGCCCTGAATCGCGGCAAATGCGACTAACCTCGACATTGCTCTACTCCTCTTCTCAAGGGTACTTCCCTTGATCCTGCAGCGGTTTCACACCGGCATTGGCACCCAAGGGGACCGCACCGAAGAACACGGACCCCCGGCATTTTCCCCCTACGCCCTTCGATCTTCCATACTGAACAGCTTGCGCTCCCGCTCTCCCATGATTCCCAGGGCCTCTCGTTTCTTGTCGATATGGCGGATCATCATGTGGGCTATCTCAATGGGATCCTTGGCAAAGCCCCACTTCCCGAATCCCAGCTCTTCCAGCCCTTCGAAGAGCAACTGATGGAACTTTGTTCCCTCGACGGAGGGGAAGGTAACGCCGAAGACGGTGTACACGCCGGACGCCACGAAGTACTGGCCGATGCAGATGGCCTTTTCGCTGTAGTATTCGGGGGCCGCGCCCGCCACGGGAAGATCCGCAATGGAATTGCCCAGGCCGCCCACCCGCACCATTTCCGCACAGGCGATGAGAATGCGGCTGTTGTCCACACAGGACCCCAGGCTCAGGACCGGCGGCATACCCACCGTCTCACAGACCTCCTGCAATCCTTCTCCCGCCAAAACCGCCGCATCGGGTTTCATGAGGCCCGCTTTTGCCAGGGCGATCTGGGAACACCCGGTCTGGACCACCAGGACATTGTTTTTGATCAGTTCCTTGACAAGCTCGACGTGGGCGTAATCCTGTTTCACCCGCGGATTGTTGCACCCCACGACGCCTGCCACACCCCGGATACGGCCGTTGATGATGTTCTCGTTGAGAGGCGTGTAGGATCCGCGAAAAGTACCTCCCAGCATGTAATTGACGTATTCGTGAGAAAAGCCGTGGACTCCCAGGTCCCGGCGTTGGGGTATGACGATCTTGGCGGGACGATTCTTGAAACGATCCAGCGCCATGGCGATGATCTTTTCGGTGGACTCCCGGGGGGTGTGATGATTGAATTCGATGTGGGCGGCCCCTTCGATCTTGGCTCGGGGATTCGTGGTGAAGAACTTGGTGCCGTAGCACTCGGACATGCTGGAAAGTGCCTGCATGATGCACTGGACATCCACTGCCATGGCGTCCACCGCGCCGGTGGCGATGACGGCCTCGGTGCTCAGAAAGTTTCCGGCATGGGGAACTCCGTGGCGCCCCAAAACCTCGGCTCCCGAACAACACATGCCCAGGAGCTGAATCCCTTTGGCCCCGGCGGCTTTGGCCTTCTCAAGGTTGGCAGGATCATTGGCCGAGGCGATCATGGCTTCAAAAAGGAGCGGCTCGTGACCATGAATGATGATGTTCACGTGGTCTTCTTTGAGATAGCCCATGTTGACGCCCGCAACCAGCGGTTTTGGAGTGCCGAACAGGATGTCCGAGAGTTCCGTGGCCACCATGGACCCCCCCCAGCCGTCCGCCAGGGCGGTCCTGGAACACTGTTTCACAATGTTTTCATAGTCCTGATCCACTCCCATGTGGGTGCGATGCATGATTTCCATGATCTCCCGCATGGCTCCGCGAGGCACCACGCCGTGCTTTCTCCACAACTCCAGGGTCTTGGGCGGAACGCGCTTGACAAACGGGATTTCGCCCTCCACTTGGGTGTAGGTCTTCTCCAGCTCGTTGTAGAGATCGACGGCGATCTCTTTGGTCGAACGCCCCGCCACGGCAATTCCGATACTCGATGCCACATCCCGAAGTTTCTGTTCATCCTTGATCTGAAACTCCTGGATGTTGCCTTTTACCACCTCCCGGAATACGTCCAAAATCCCCATCCCGTGGTCCGTATGAGCTGACCCGCCGCTGGCGACCACCCTGGCAAAGTTGCGGGCCTGGATGGTATCGATGGTGGCTCCGCACACACCCACCTTGGAGTAAGGGTCTTTGGACACCAGCCGGCACGGTCCCATAAAGCAATGCTTGCAGCAGGCGGAATCGGCCCCGATGGGGCAGGGCTTCATGTCGGCCGCCCTGCTAAAGGCAGTCTCGACCCCGTCGGTCGCTGCTTTCTGAAGCATCTGTATGGTCGCTTCACATGTGCTCACATCCCGGAAATTCAGTTGCTTGGTCTTCTTTTCTTCACTCGACATGATGCACCTCTTTTTCCCCTTCCTGGGGCACTCAAAAGACTTCCAGCAGTCCGGATTTCAAAAATTCCACCCGTCTCCTTCTAGACCATTGTTTGGATATATTTCTTCACGAGTTGCACCGAGTCCGGATGGCGCAGGACGACGATATCGGCCCCGGCCAGCAGGAGGGAAACGGCGGTGATGGTTTCCATGAGCACACCCCGTTTTTGGGGATCTCCCAATTCCGGAGCTTCCTCCAGGCTCAAATTGGCCTCCTTGGCTTTCCAGGACTCGTTGGCAACGTTCACAATGACCGGCTGCTGCAACTTCTCGTCTTCCTGGGTCAAGGCCGCCTGTTGGATACGCTCCAACACGGAATAGGTATATTCCAAACCGTAGCCCAAACCGCCCGTGGTGGGATCAATGACGATTTCCGTGCCTTGGACCCCGAGGTTTCCCAGAAGAATATTCAATTGCTTGGCCAGGTTCACGTCGATGGGCGAAGAGGCGACGACGGTGTGCCCGTAGCCCAGGCAAGCGGCTCCGATTTGTTTGTAATCCCCCTCCTCCACCGGGGCCACCGCCAAGTGCCTGCCCCCCGACTGTTCCGTCACCAACCGCATCACTTCGACGTCCTTCTCATGGTTGGCCACCCCCCAAACCACCACGGGGACGTCCACGGCCTCCACGATCTTCTTGACCGTCGCCGCCACGTCCGCGGCAGGTCGGTTGTCGCCGTTGGGATCGGCGCTTTTGGTTTGAACGACGATCAAATCCGCTCCGTACTCGTTGACGCACTTCGTGGCCCAGAGCGCTGGGTCCCCCAGGACCTCCTTGAAGGGTTCTATGGCCACGGCCGACCATTCCGAAGACGGGTCCTTGTCCCACACTTCCATGGCCACCCTCGGGCGGTGGGGCATTTGCCCTTCGAAGGTGTGGAAGGAGTAGGCAGTCCGCCCTCCAACGGTGACGGCCTTGTTACCCAGCCCCAGCGTGACCTCGCGGATTTTCCCCGAATAAACCTGTTTTGAAGGTTGAAATGCCAAGGTAGATCCTCCTTTCATCTTGTGCTATTTTTCATAAATCCGAGGGTGAAGATGGCGGCGCTCCGGTCGCAGGACTCAGGACACTCCCGTCCATCGGCAAACGTTTCAAAAAACGACGGCGGCCCCCACCATGATTCCAGCGGCTCCGCTGCAAATCCCCTATTCCCGAGGACCTTGTGCCGTTGCACAAAACTTTTCACAATCCGAGTGTGTTGGATCTAATGAGACGCAGCTTGGGAAAGGGTAACCATCCGCAGGCAGAGGAAGTGGATCCGAAGGTTGGGGCCTTGACGGCAGGTTCAGCGGGAGGAGTGCGGTTCGTTCATCTAGAAGTAACTAAGGGTATTTGCTGATCAGCTTGTGACGATACCTGAATATCGAAACGGCACTGAAATGTCAACTCGTTTTACGGGTCTTGTCCATTTTTGCACAAAATAGAGGGCTCGATGGGGGAAGAATCAGGCCCTTTCTGGAAATTGCCCAACCCCGGCGATCCCATTTCCCACCGGGTGAGCCAATCCCCTTTCCCACAAGGGGGACGACCCGGTCGGCTCCGGATACGCGGCCGGCTCTCTGCCCCACGCAGCCCGGAACACCCCGAGGCTCAGAAGCAGCTGGGCACGTGGAGCGCTCGCCTTGCATCGCCCTGGGTTCGGACCACCGAGTCCACCCTGAGTTCCCTCTGCACACGCTCAACACGAATGTTGGACCCCGCCCAGGACAATCGAACCGTCTGGTACGGGTTACACAAAGCACCTTGATGAAGAGGGAGCCGCATAAACGTAAACCGAATCATCTGATCGGCCGACCAGTGCAAAGGATAATATTTCCGGGGATCGAACTCGAAAACACCGTGAAACACCATAAAACGCACAATGACGTGCCTGGGAGGCGACACGACGGCCTTCCTCAGTCTTCTGAGAATGGACCGAATGCGAAGGCGATCATGGACCGCCAGCACCACCTGGGTCGGAAACTCGTCGCCGCAGGTGAGGCCCCCGAAGTTTCGTTTCACCCACGCCACATCCTTAAGAATTCTCCTGGAATCCCAAAAGTCCAGATCCGTGAACACGTGGAAATCATATTTGGTGAAAGCGGGATGGCAGTAAATGATTCTGGCCATCATACCCCCCTGCTTTCCCGGATTCGTCCTGCCGCCGCGCTACCCGCAGCCGCAGCCGCAAGGGCAGCCGGGCGGTTCCGCACCGAAGCTCACCCATGCAATTTTTTCCAAACCATACCGTGACAAGAGTTCCCGAATTTCGCCCACCCCCAGATACTGGATGAAACTCTCCCGAACCTGTGGAATCCGGGGAACAAGGCTCTGCACCAACTCATCCATCAGGGCATGGGAAGGGGCCACGCATAGGGTGTCCAACCTTCCCTTTTGCCCGGGATCGCTGACCACGCACAGAGGGAACCACGCTTCCCGGGAATGGAGGAACCCCACATAAAACATTTCTCTCTGCACGGTGGCAAAAAACGGCTCGGACTCCAGGACCTCAATCATCGCCAACTCCTTCGGGCAGGGGGGGGTGTGTTGGGAACTTGGGTTTTAGCATACCCCCAAGCGGGGCTGGTTTCAACGAGGTCCGGGGGGCGGGTCTCCGCAAAAAAAATCCCCCAGGGGAAAAAACCCCGGGGGGACATGAGGGGGGCGGCAACGACCTACTCTCCCACGGGGTCGCCCCCGCAGTACCATCGGCGCTGAGGAG
The DNA here is from genome assembly GCA_029974695.1 of Syntrophobacteraceae bacterium. GTDB lineage: Bacteria > Desulfobacterota > Syntrophobacteria > Syntrophobacterales > Syntrophobacteraceae > JAGPLX01. The sequence continues at coordinate 5,523 of JARKQW010000327.1, forward strand.
CTTAACGACCGTGTTCGGGATGGGAACGGGTGTGACCTCCTCGCCAGTATCACCGCCCCTAAAGGCGTCCGAATAGGAATGCGCAGGTCCGATCTCAATCAATTGCCCGGAAAATGGCCGGTCAAGCCGCTCGGCCCATTAGGATCGGTTAGCTCAAAGTGTTGCCACTCTTACACACCCGACCTATCCACCTCGTAGTCTACGAGGAGCCTTCCGACAGGTCTTACCCTGTGGGAACTCTTATCTTGGGGTGGGCTTCCCGCTTAGATGCTTTCAGCGGTTATCCCTTCCGAACATAGCTACCCAGCGATGCCCCTGGCGGAACAACTGGTACACCAGAGGTTCGTCCATCCCGGTCCTCTCGTACTAGGGACAGATCCCCTCAAAGTTCCTACGCCCACGGTAGATAGGGACCAAACTGTCTCACGACGTTTTAAACCCAGCTCACGTACCGCTTTAATCGGCGAACAGCCGAACCCTTGGGACCTGCTCCAGCCCCAGGATGCGATGAGCCGACATCGAGGTGCCAAACCTC
>JARKQW010000354.1 GCA_029974695.1 Syntrophobacteraceae bacterium
AAAATCTCCCGCACCTCCTTCATGATGGCCGAATTGGGAACAAAGACGGCCAGGCACAGCTGGGATCGTTTCTCGTCGGCTCCGGCGTTTCCCGCCATCTGGGAGAAATCCCGAACGGGGAGATAGAGGAGGTGGGTGTCCTCCCGGTTCAGGGAAAAATTGCGAACCGTCCCGCCGGATTCCCCTTTGAACCAGGACTGGAGATCGGAGTCCGCATCGAGGGTCTTGCCCGTTTGGTTTTCCGCGGAATGGGATGCGAAGATGAAGTCCGCTGTGTTCAAGACGGCTGCGGTCGCGTTTCGCAAGCCCTCTTTCCCGAGCCTCTCCACCGAGACCCGGAGGAGATCTTGAACGGGGGCCCAGTCGGCGTAGGCCAGAAAATAGCCGTTGGGGGTTCCGGACATGCCGCTGACGCGGTGAGCAAAAAGGAGGGCCCGGGAAGATTTGCCGCCCAGTTGTTCGAGCAGGTCGTTTTGTACCAGGGCAACGGAGCGGGGATCCCCGGCGGCCAGGGCGGATGCCTCCTTGAGGACGGTGCCCTTGAGGGATTCGGCCACTTTGGCGTCCAGGTGCGAGGGGGCGGCGGCGACCTCGACCTTGCCCTGGAGGTCCGTGAGCACCAGGAGCGAAAAACCGTCCTGTGCCTTGAGGAAGGTCTCGAACTGTCCCTGCACCTCGCGATAGGTGTGAAACTCGAGGGCCATGCCGAAGCGGTCCGAGGCGGACCAACCGCCCGAGCTTCCTCCGATCCAGCTGTTGAAGGAGGCCGCCCGGGCACTCAGCATCCCGTCGATTTCCTTGGCTCCCCCTTCACACACAAGCTCCATCAACCCCCGGCTGTTGGCCAGGGCGGCCTTGCGGGCGAAATGGTAGTTGATTCCCACGATGGCGACCATGGGAATCAACGACAACAGGAGCCCACCCATGACTTTGAGACGCAAACCTGCGGACATGAACCTTCGAAACATCGCTATTCCCCCTGGTGGTGGTGTGTTCCTGCCCGGGGGACGCCCGGGTGCGGCCTCCCCTCGGGTCTCCGTTTCGGCCCTCGATCACCCCCGGCTCCCCCTCTCCGCCACAGACGGGGTCTTCGGCGGGGGAGAGAAAGGTCCGGGGGCCTGCGGCAGCCGATCCTAGAAATCCTTGAGGTCGTCCTCGTCCAACGGGATCAATCTCCCGGGGTGCGTTGGCCTGCCTGTTTCCAGACGGGGAGCGGATCCGTTGCCTTTGGCGGATCCGTTGCCGGGATGTCGGGAGGAGGCAAGAAGCGGCTTGGCTTCCTCCCGGATCTTGACCTCTACCCGGCTCACCGGGGTCCTTCGGGACTCTGATTCCTGGATGCTCCGGGTCACGGCCCGACCGATGATCCGGGCCAGTTGACCCACGAAGCTCTTCATCTGCCCCGCCTGGCCGCTCATCTGCTCGGAGGCCGAGGCGGATTCCTCGGCATTGGCCGAATTCTGCTGGGCGATCTTGTCCATTTCCGACAAGGCCTGGTTGATCTGCTGAATTCCCTGGGCCTGCTCCCGGGACGCGGCGGCGATTTCCCTCACCAGTTCCCCCGACTTGATGACGGTGGAAGTCACCTCCCGGAATTCCCGGTTGGTCTTTTCCACCAGCAGGGAACCTTCCCGCACCTTCCGCACCGTCCCTTCAATGAGGAAAGCCGTGTTCCGGGCCGCATCGGCAGCCCTCATGGCCAGGTTCCGAACCTCATCGGCCACCACGGCGAACCCGGCCCCGGCTTCTCCGGCCCGGGCCGCTTCCACCGCAGCGTTCAGTGCCAACAGGTTCGTCTGGAAGGCGATCTCGTCGATGGTCTTGATGATCTTCTGGGTCTCTTCGCCGGCCAGGGAAATCTCCCCCATGGAGCAGGTCAAGGTGGCCATGGAATCGTTTGCCTGGTGGATGATGCGTCCGGCGTCGGACATCAACTGGTTGGCGCAGGTGGCGTTATCCGCATTCTGCCTGGTCATGGAGGAGATCTCTTCCAGGGAGGAAGACGTTTCTTGCAGGGTTGCGGCCTGGAGGGAAGAACCTTCGGCCAACTGCCGGCTCATGGCGGCCGCCTGCCGGGAAGCCATGGAGAGCTGATCGGCCCCGTCCATGAGACCCACCGTCACCTGGTGGATGGGCCTGGTGATGGCCCTGCGCAGGAAGAGCCCGCCCCCGGAGAAGAGAACCAGGGTGATCCCGAAGATGACTCCCGCAATGGCGAGAAAGGTCTTGTTCGCTTGTTGGATTTCCGTGTCCAGGGGGGCTCGAATGGAAATGATGGCCCGGGTCTCTCCGATCTTTTCTCCGAAGCCGCTCTTGTCCCCGTAGCGATCCAGCAATTCCTTCGGGGCTACGTCGGGAGTGCTGTGGCAACCCATGCAGTCCTGGGTGTTCTTGGTGAACGGCAAGGCGTAGTAAAGGTACCGATTGCCCTCTTTCTCGATGACCTGCTTATACTCGGTCATGTCCCCGGTATTGAACCTCCGGATGAGGTCCCGTTCGAATTCGTCGCTCTTGTTGAGTGGGTTTCGGGGGTTGTTTGCCGCCAGTTTGTAATAGAATTCGGGAAGTTGGCTCTTTTTTCTCAGGTCGTTGTAATACTCGTGCAGGTTCCTGGTGATGTACGAAGAGGACAAAATTTCCGGGGAAAAGTATTCCTTAGGAAGCTTTCCTTCCTCCTTGAGCTTTCCAATGGCCGGTTTCTGGTGCTTGGCGATGTAGGCGTGAAGGGCCTGGTGTTCCAGGAGCAGGTTCTTGATCTTCTTTTCGGCCTCGCCGATGGCGTAGGATCGAGTCTGGTAATAAAAGAAAACGCTGAGAACGCAGGTGGTCGCCACAAATATCGCACACATGACCCACAACATGGTACGTCCGATACTGGTGGTCTTTTCGGTCTTTCCGGAAAACATCAGTAGCCTCCTCATGAAGAACGTCCACACATCTTTCGCCAATCGATCCGGAATCTCGGTCAAGAGCCGCTGCGCGCCAGCATCTTTCCCAGAACCGCTCCGACCTCTTCGAAGCTCTCGTCCACAAAGCTGAGGAAACGGGGATACAGGGTGTGTCCCCGGGCAATGGTCTCCCGCTCCCTGTCGGGAAGGAGCAGGAGGATGCGCAAATCGGAAATGAGGGGACCCAGGGAGACGATTTGCGAGAGCTCTTCCCGGCTCGAGCACAGGATTACCGCCACTCGAAGCTCTCCGCGGGGACGGCGGAATCGGTCGGAGAGGCTCTTCATGTCCCGATGGACTTCCGTCTCCTCGGGAGGAATCCGCTTGTAGACGGCTTCCAGGAGCTTTCTTCCGGCAGTCTCGGAATCGGAGAAATACAGCAGCAGTCTCAAGGCAGCGAACTCCGGGTCTATTGCCTCCGGACGGGGCCGAACGGCATTGGGCCCCGTTGCCTTCCAGGCGTGGACGGGGTCCTGGAAGAGTGTTGCCCCTGGCCGTCGAGTCCCCGTTTTGGGGATCGGATTTCCGGGTGTCACCGGCATCCGCGGCTTCGGGACCCGGGTCCCCGGTGAAAGACCCTCCCCGGTCGAACCAGGGGTAGAGGCAAAGGTCGTGCCGAGGGGGTTTCCAATCCGGGCCATCAATCGGGTCCTATCTCCAAGGTGTGCCGAAGGCGGGAGCGAGGTTGGTTCGGCTTCTTCAACGAGAGGGACCCGGCCCTCGGGAACTGCGGAGAAGAAATGTTCGGAAAAAGTGAACACGGAGGGAGGGCAAGAGAGAGAAAACTTGCGGGCAGCGGGCAACGGAGGGCATTTCAAAAAAACCGGACCTTCGTCCGGAAAGTCCGGACACTGAGGGAGGCCCTTATCGGTCGGACCGGGAAAGGCCGTGTTTTTTCAAGAGCATGTACAACTGGGTCCTCCCCAGCCTGGAAACCCGACACGCTTCCTTGAGGTTGCCGTGGGTGTATTCCAGCAGGTTCTCGAAATACTTCCTTTCGGCCTCCTCGAGGACCGAATTGCGCAGGTCCCGGTAGCTGGGGAAGTCCTTGGAATCCATGCTCGATTCCCGGGATTCCCGGCCGCCGGAGGCCTCGCCTTTGGCCATGGCCGACCTCATCACCTGGACGCGGATCTGGGTCGGAAGGTGTTTCAGGAAAAGGATGGGTTCGTAGCGTGCCGCCGAAATGGCGCTTTCGAGGGCATTGATGAGCTCCCGGACGTTGCCGGGCCAATGGTACTGGGTGATCGCCTCGAGGAAGTCGGGAGAAAAGCCCTTCCCCTCGATATCGTAATTCTTGCAGAGCTTGGACAGGTAATGGAACGCCAGTTCCTGGATGTCTTCGGGGCGATTTCTCAAGGGGGGGAGTTCGATGGAGATGGACCGGATTCGAAAGAGAAGGTCCTTTCGGAACAGGCCCTCCTCCACCATTCGGTCCAGGTTTCGGTTGGTTGCGGCAATGAGCCTGAAATCGCTCCGGGTCTCCTCCTTGCCCCCCACGGCTCGAAACCGGCGCTCTTGAAGGACCCGCAGGAAGGTCTTCTGAACGGAGAGGGGCAGTTCCCCCACTTCGTCCAGGAACAGGGTCCCTTCGTTGGCCTGTTTGACAAGGCCTTCCTTGGCCCGGTCCGCGCCGGTGAAGGCCCCTTTCTCGTGCCCGAACAGAAAGCTTTCCACTAGGGTTTCGGGGAGTGCGGCGCAATCGACCACCACCAGGCTTCGGTTCCTGCGGGAGCTGTTGTCGTGGATGGCCCTCGAGAAGAGCTCCTTGCCCGTTCCGGTTTCGCCGGTGATGAGCACGTGGGCGTCACTGGTGGCCGCCTGGGCAACCTGGTCCAGGCAGGCTCTCATGGGAGCGCTGTTTCCCACCAATCCGTCAAACTTGAGGGTGACCGTCTGTTTCCGGCATTCCCGAAGGTTTTCCCGGTACTGGAAGACCCGTTTGA
>JARKQW010000391.1 GCA_029974695.1 Syntrophobacteraceae bacterium
AAACCAACCGTAAATTCGTGTCGGGCGGAGCGGTCCTTCGCTGCGGATTCCCCCTCCGGTGCCGGTCGACTATTCGGCGAAACCCACCTCCGGGTCTCGGCGGCTAAACGACCGGGCGCATCCATGATGGCCCCGGCTCCGGATCCCGCCTCGGGAAGCGGCGATGAAGCCCATTCGTCCCCGGGGGGCGGCGGGTTCTCAGGGCTCGACAATCCCGCAGGACCCCAAGCCTCCGGCCAGGACTGCCCTTTACCCACATTTGCGATCAGGCGGGGATAGATCGCCGCCTCCCAGCGAACCCGGTGGGTTCGCAGCCATGAGCCGGAATTCGAGGCCGCAAGGCCCATACCCCCGGAACGGATCCCAAGAGGAAGGCGGCCCATGGGGTCGCGGGACCGTCCCGTGAACAAGAGCGGGACTGCGCCCCACACGCCTGGTAGGGCCCCCTACACTCTCTCCTCCGCACGCACGGGACACGCCATACGAAGACTCGACCCCTAAGGTCACGACCCTTAAGGTCAGCCAAACGGAGACCTGACCCCTTACTGGCCGTCCCCTGCGGTGTCCGCGGCATCGAGAGGCAAGGGTTCCTTCTTTCGGTACACCAGACCGTCAAAGACGGCGATCAGTTCGTCCTCTTCGTTGCGAACCTGGATGCGGTAGTTTCCCAGCTTGGGGTTCCGGGAAACCTCCTCGGCCGAGGCGATGAGGGTTCCCCGGGACACGGCCTTGAGGAACGAGATGTTCACATTGATCGCCACGGCAACCGTCCCGTGGGAATTGGACGCAACGGCGAAGGCAAGATCCGCCAAGGAAAAGATCGCAGCTCCGTGGACGATCCCCACACCGTTCAGGTGATGTTTCTCGATCTTCATCCGAGCGACGGCTTTCCCCTCGGAAACCTCCAACAGATCGATGCCCACGTACCGGGCAAATTGATCCCTCTTGAAATACTGCATGATCTTTGGACTCATCGGTCCTCCCTATATTCCGGATACTCCCCTCGAGGGTTGCCGCGGAAGACGTGGACAACCCGATCGGCCTTCCGTTATATTGCAAGGGACCGAGAAAATGAACCCGTAAATGGCAGGGGGAACGATTGGCACTTCTGGTAAACGAGATTTTTCACAGCATCCAGGGAGAGTCTTCTCTCGCCGGGTGGCCCTGTGTCTTCGTTCGGACGGCCGGCTGCAACCTGCGCTGCAGCTACTGCGATACGCGGCATGCCTACGAGGAAGGTCGTCTCGTGGAGCTCCCCGATCTCATTCCCCAGATCCAGCAGTACGGCTGCCCGCTGGTGGAAATCACCGGAGGGGAGCCGCTCATCCAGAAGGAGACCCCGGACCTCATCGTGGAACTCCTGGACCGCGGCATGTGTGTGCTGCTCGAAACCAACGGAAGCCAGGACATCTCCCGGGTGGACCCCCGGTGCATCAAGGTCGTGGATTTCAAGTGTCCCTCGAGCGGGGAGACCGACTCCATCGACTTCAGAAACATCGGTAGACTGCAGGAACGAGATGAAGTGAAACTGGTGATTGCCGACTGGAACGACTACCAGTTCGCCAAGGACATCATGCGCCAGGTCATGAAGCTTTCCTTTTCAGACCTGAAGATTCATTTCTCTCCCGTGTACGGGAGGCTGGAGCCCCGGGAACTTGTTTCGTGGATTCTGCGGGACGGGTTGAGGGTCCGCCTGAACCTGCAGCTCCACAAGTACATCTGGGGACCGGATCGGAAGGGAGTGTAGGAGACTGATTTCTTTTGGACCCCGCAGGCCTTCTTCCTTCGTCCGTCCCCCCGCCGCCGAATCCGCCAACAGAGGCCCGAACCGTTCCATTTTTCCTGCTCCCTTCCGCCCGAATCCCATCGGTGCCGGGCAAGGACCGATCCGTCAACAGGGATCCCCTCACTCGGGCCCCGTCTTTCCGAGGTCGAGAAGGCTTTCTTCTCTCCCTTGGCGGATCGAGCCGGGAAAAGCCCCCTGCGGCATGGACCTCGTCC
>JARKQW010000397.1 GCA_029974695.1 Syntrophobacteraceae bacterium
ATTGGCCCGAGGACTTCGAAAAGGCCGACCAGGCCGGTGAAAAGGGCGAAAAGGCGGAACCCTTCTACCTGTCGGAATCCGGTTTGATTCTCCCCCGGTGAGGAAAGGAAGCCATGATCGACACCATTCAACTGGGCACCCCGGACCGTACGGCGCTGTTGGATATCACGGATCTTGTCGCCGGGAAGGTGAGGGAAAGAGAAGTGGCCGACGGCCTGTGCATCGTGTATGTTCCCCATACCACTGCGGGAGTGATGATCAATGAAGGGGCGGACCCCGCGGTCATGCAGGACGTGGCGAACACGTTGGAAAAGCTGGTTCCCTGGAAGGCCGGGTATCACCACGGGGAGGGAAACTCGGCCGCCCACATCAAGTCCATCCTGGTGGGAGGCAGCGTCCAGGTCCTTGTGGAAGGGGGAAGGCTCCTGCTGGGCACGTGGGAAAGAATCTTTCTCTGCGAATTTGACGGGCCTCGGACCCGCAAGATTCATGTTAAAATCCTAAGGGATTAGCCGCGGGATTTCGAGAAGTCTCTCTGGACGAAGGGTGAAACATGACGACTCTGGATGCGATCTTTTCTCCTCGTTCCGTTGCGGTGGTTGGGGCTTCCACCAAGCCCGGCAAGGTGGGTCATGACATTTTCGTCAATATCCTCAAGGGCGGTTACCAGGGAGTGCTCTTTCCGGTCAATCCCACGGCCAAGGCCATCCAGTGCGTCAAGGCCTATCCCACCTTGTCCGATGTCCCCGACCCGGTGGACCTGGCCATCCTCATTCTCCCTCCCCGGGAATCCCTGAAGACCGTCGAGGAAGCGGCCAAGAAGGGGGTCCAGGGGATCGTCATCGTGTCGGCAGGGTTTCGAGAGGTTGGTCCCGAGGGGCGAGCCGTGGAAGACCGGATCGCAGCGGTCTGCAAGGATGCGGGGATGCGGCTGGTGGGCCCGAACTGCCTCGGAGTGATCAATCCCCACCCGTCGGTGAAGCTCAACGCCAGTTTTTCCGGGCGCATGCCGGCCTTCGGCAACATCTCCTTCATCTCCCAGAGCGGGGCCCTGTGTACGGCGGTCTTGGATTTTGCCGCCGATCGGGAATTCGGCTTTTCGAAGTTCATTTCCATCGGCAACAAGGCGGATGTGGATGAGCTGGACCTTCTCCGGTACCATCATGAAGACAAGGACACCGAGGTCATCATGATCTACCTCGAGGAGCTGCGTCGGGGAGCGGAGTTCACTCAAGCGGTGAAGCGAATCACCTCGGGAGACCGCCCGACCCCCGTGCTGGTGGTCAAGTCCGGAAGGACCGCGGCCGGAGCGGCGGCTGCCGCCTCGCACACGGGTTCCCTCGCGGGGTCCGAAGGGACCTACGACGCCGTGTTCCAGCAAGCCGGGATCATTCGGGCCGATTCCATCGAGGAACTCTTCAATTTTGCCGGAGCCTTTGCGAGCAAGAAGACCCCCTCGGGAAACCGGGTGGCCATCGTGACCAACGCCGGAGGTCCCGGGATCGTGGCAACGGACATGACCATTTCATCGGGGCTCACCCTTGCCCGGTTCCATGAAGAAACGGTGGAAGCCCTGGCCAGTCACCTTCCCGCAACGGCCAACCTCCACAACCCCGTGGACGTCATCGGGGACGCGTCCATCGATCGATACCAGAACGCCCTGGGGGCGGTGATCCGTGACGAAGGGGTGGACGGAGCCCTGGTCATCCTCACCCCCCAATCCATGACCGACGCCCTGGGGACTGCCGAAGCCATCGCCAAGATCGCCCTCCACACCGCCAAGCCGATTCTTTGCTGCTTCATGGGGATCGTGGATGTTTCCTCCGGGGTGAAGTATCTTCAGGAGCGGGGAATCCCGGTCTTCCGTTTTCCGGAGCATGCGGCCCAGGCCTACGGAGCCCTCTACCGATACTCCCGGTGGCTCAATCGTCAACACCTGGCCCAGTTCAGCCTGACTCATGACCGGGATCGAGCCGCCCAGGCCATTAAACGATGTCTCGACCAGGGAAAGACCCGGCTGGGGGAAGCGGACACCCACGAAATCCTGAACTGCTACGGCTTCGACGTCCTTCCCACCTACCTGGCCGTAACCCGGGAGGAAGCCGGGGATTTTGCGGAAAAGATCGGATCCTCCGTGGCCTTGAAAATCGTATCGCCCCAGATCCTGCACAAGTCCGATGTCCGCGGAGTGGAGCTTCATATCCAGGGACGCGAGGCTGCCGAGGAGGCGTTTGACCGCATCATGGAGAACGTGAGGAACCTGGCGCCTGCGGCCCGAGTCACGGGTGTCCTGGTGCAAAAGATGGCGGACCCCGGAGAAGAGCTGATTCTCGGCGTGAGTCGCTATGCCGGTTTCGGACCGTTGCTGATGTTCGGTTTGGGAGGCATTTTCGTGGAGGTCTTCAAAGACGTGATCTTTCGCCTGGCACCCATCGGTCGAAACGAAGCCCGGCGTATGGTTCGGGGGATCAAGGGCTATGCCGTCCTGGACGGGTACCGGGGAAAACCGCCGGTGGACGGCGAGCTCCTCGAAAGGCTGCTGGTAAGCCTCTCGGACATGGCCCTCAACCATCCCGAGATCAAAGAGCTGGACATCAATCCCCTGGTGGCCTACGAGAAGGGCAAAGGGGCCGTTGTGGCGGACAGCCGCATGATCCTGGAACCGCCCCGGGAGGACCCGGCTTCTTCCTAACGGGTGTTTTTCCGCCGGGCCCGGAAGAGTCTCCCGGTCCCGAATTCGGTCGGCTGCCGCCGCCTTGAACCGACAAGCCGTCCCGGCCTCCCTCCCCCGCCCGCGTTTGGGCCGAGCAGGGCCAACCCCGGAAAGAACCAATCACCCCGGTTGATTTCGCCCCCCGATACCCGCGTGCTCGTTCAAGCAACTCAGTGAATCTCGGACGAGGCTTCGGACCCGAGTTCGCGGATCACGCGTTTCACCTCTTCTTCTTCACCCCGGAGCATTTGACGGGATTCCCTGCGATCCGTGTGAGCGATCTCTTCCTTCAATTCGGAAAGGTACGAATCCGGAACCCGTTGCAGCACTCCGGTTTCCTCGGCGCTGAGATCGACGCAGAACATGGTTTCGCTCCCTGTGGTTGCTCTTGGTCTTTCCGAACACGGGACCCTTGGGTCGCCTGTCCGGTCACTGCATTGCACGATCTTCCCTCAAGATCATGCCCCCGGAGGTCCTGGGGAACGGCCCGCAGTAAGGTGAGGAATCTCATCCGGGCGGAGCCCCCTCTTGTTTCCAGTAAGGATGGGTCAGGTCCTCGTAGACCGACAGGGCTGCTTCGGTACCCTGGGCCATGGCCGTCACGATCTGCTTGTAGCCGCCCTCCACGTCTCCCGCGGAGTAGATGCCGGGAATGTTGGTCCGGTGATGGGCATCGTGGCGGATGAACCCGTCGGGGGTGACCTCGACGCCCAATTTCCGAGCCAGGTCCACGGTGGGGACGTACCCGATGGCCACAAACACGCCGTCGGTATCCGTCCAAGTCGTCTCCCCGGTCTTACGGTTCACAAGTTTCGCCTGGGTAACCTGTTCTCGGCCTCGGATCTCCTTCACCTCCGTGTCCCAGAGGACGGGGATCCGGTTGGCGGCCACGTTTTTCACCAGGTGCTCCTGGGCACGGAAGGCGTCGCGACGGTGCACGAGGGTGACGGAGACCCCGATGTTGGATAGATAGAGGGCTTCCGTGAGGGCGCTGTTTCCTCCCCCCACCACCAGGACCTTCTTTCCCTTGAACAGAGTGCCGTCGCATGTGGCACAGTAGCTGACGCCTCGGCCCGCCAGTTCCATTTCCCCGGGAACGCCCAGGCGCCGGTAGGTGGCTCCCGTGGCCAGAATCACGGCCCCGGCCTTGAACCTCCTCCGGGTGGTGCGAATCCGGATGGGGTTTCCCGGCCGGACCTCGACGACTTCCTCCCCGGGAAAGATTTGGACGTATTCCAGGGCGTGACTGGCGAGGATGTCCACCAGGGCCTTGCCCGGGACCCGGGTGAACCCTGGATAGTTTTCGACAACGGGCGTGGTGGCGATCTGCCCTCCCAGAGGCCCCTTTTCGACAATGGCGGTCTTTAGACCGCTGCGAACGGCGTAAATCCCCGCCGTGAGCCCCGCGGGACCTCCCCCCACAATGAGCAGGTCCGTTTCGACTTCCTCGGAGTCGCTTTCCGGAATGAACAGGGTCTGCTGCTCCATCTTTTCCAGGGACAGCATGAACAACTCTTCGGACTGGGCCCCCTGGGCGATGAGGACCTCGTTGGCAAATACCTGGGGGACGCTGAATGCCGAGTATCGGTTGGCCATCTCCTGGTTCGACTGGATATCGATGATCTCCACGGAAATGAGATCGGGCTTCTCCATGGCCGCCCGAGCGGCGTTCATCGCCTGTTCGGGGCAGTATGGGCAGGTGGCGCTCACAAAGACCTTGATCCTTCTGGGGGTATCGATCCGTTGAAGGACCCTGGCGGACTGTTCCGTCAAGTTGCCGGATCGGTAGCCCAGGAGAATGAGGATGCCCAGCAGGGTCCTCGCTTCTTCTCCGAAGGGCACGCCGAGGTATCGGATGGAATAATGCTCGGGATCGAACAGGAAGGTGGGAATGCTGTTCACCTTCCACTTGCGGGCGAGGTCGTCGCGGGGTTCCACTTCCGTCACCCGGATCCTGTCCGACAGGCCCTGAAAGCCGCGAATGAGCTCCCTGGCGGCCCGGCTGAGCACGTCCTCGCCGGCCCTTCCCGCCACGAGATAGACGGAGACGGGATGGGGGAGTCGCTCGAAGACGGCCTTGAGCTCGTTTTCCAGGTCGCTGCGGACGAAGCCTTCGCTCCGGCTTGAAGATTGGTGTTCTTTAGTCATGATCTCCTTCCGTGACGTGTCGAGGTCCAGGATGAAGATAAGACCCCCAACCCGCGGAAAACAACCGCGGTCGGCAAAGAACTTGGCAAATGCATTCGGTAGGAATTTAGGTCGATCCGGTGTTGAAGATTTTTCCCTTGGCAATTCCCAGCCGCTTCATCCGGTTCCAGACGGTCACCCGGGACACGCCCAGAATGCGGGC
>JARKQW010000405.1 GCA_029974695.1 Syntrophobacteraceae bacterium
ACATAGATACAGATGATGCCGCTGTCTTTCTGGTTGATGATGGCATCCACGGCAATGGCGGTCTTTCCGATCTGCCGGTCGCCGATGATGAGCTCCCGCTGTCCGCGCCCAATGGGCGTCATGGCGTCGATGGCCTTGAGCCCTGTGTACATGGGCTCGTTCACCGACTGCCGTGCGATAACCCCCGGTGCGATCCGCTCAATCCGGGAAAACTCGGCGGCTTCCACGGGACCCTTTCCATCCATGGGATTCCCCACCGGGTCCACAACGCGCCCCAGCACCGCATCTCCCACGGGCACTTCCGCGATGCGCCCCGTGCGCCGGACCTCCATTCCCTCCTTGATGTGGATGTCTTCCCCCATGATGGCCACACCCACGTTGTCCTCCTCGAGGTTGAGGGCCAGCCCATAAATAGTCCCATGGGGAGTAGGGAACTCCAGCAATTCCATGGACATGCATTTCTCCACCCCGTATACCCGGGCGATCCCGTCGCCGACGGAGAGAACGCGTCCCGTCTCGCTGAGCTCAACCTTCTTCTCGTAGTCCTTGATCTGCTCCCTGATAATTTGGCTGATCTCTTCGGCTCTGATTTCCATTTAACCCACCGCACCCCTCTTCAAAGTTTCCTTAAAATTGAGAAGCTGTCGCCTTACGCTCCCATCCAAAACCATGTCGCCGATCTGGGCCGTCACCCCTCCAATGAGGGCGGGATCGTGCTCAAACTCGACGATCACTTTCTTCCCCGTCAATTTTTCCAGCGTTTGCGCAATCTGTCCGATGGTGTCCTCTGCCAGGACCGTTGCAGCAGCGAGTTTGGCTCGTGCGATATTGGCGTGTTCGTCCATCAATTTGCGGTAGTACTGGGCGATCTCGGGCAGGTGCTGCACCCGCTTCTTTTCGATGAGCAGGTTCACAAAACTCGTCATTACGGGTGAGATCCCCGCTGCCTTGGCAACGCTTTGGAACAAAGACTTTCTCGCGGCCATAGGGTAAAGAGGGTTTTGGAGGACATCCCCCAGAGTCGGTTGTTCCCCGATGAGATGCAGCAGCTGATCCAGCTCCAGCCCGTACGATTCCACCGCCTGGTCCGCCTGAGCCAGACTCATCAAGGCTTTCGCATAGCGTTTTGCAATGACTAAGTTTTTCACTTCGCCTCCACCACCTGGGTCATGAATTCACGCACCAAACGTTCCTGATCGTCGGCCTTCATCTTTTTGCGCAGGATCTCCTCCGCCGCAGCCACGGACAGCTCGGCGATCTCCTCCTGCAAACTCTCTCTGGCAGCTTTGATCTCCTGCTGGATGGCCAATTGGGCTTGCTGCCGTATGTATTCGGCCTGTCTGTGCGCACCCTCCACAATCTTCTGGCGTTCCAGCTGCCCCTCGGCGATCAATTCATCGACAATCTTCTTGGTCTCCCCTTCGAGGGCCGCCAGCCGAGCCTTGTACTCGGCCGTCTTCTGCTCGGCCTCTTTACGCTTGAGCTCCAATTCGGCCAAAAGGCTCTTTATGCTTTCCCGACGCGATGAGAAAAAACCGGCAATGGGTTTCTTTAGCAACTTGGCGAGAATGGCCACCAAGATGGCGAAATTTAGGAACCGCAATGCGAAATCGGTCCAGTTCAACCCATGGCCTTCTCCGCCGCCTCCTCCGGACGCCCATGCCGCACCGCCCAAGGCAACGAGCAAGCCTGCGGCCAGGAGAAGTGTTCGTATGCTCCCCTTCATCCTAGTCCCCCTCATGTTTTCCAGAATTTAAAGACTTCTTCCCAGGATTTTTTGTGCCAGATCGGTGGATAAAGCTTTGACTTGCTTCTTGAGCTGGTCCCGAGCCGTTCCGATATCCTTGGCAACCTTGGCGCGAACCTCCCCCAACTGCTTGGATGCGCTCTCCGTTGCCTGCTGAAGCAGGCCTTTTTCATACTCGTAGGCCTCGTTCTTGAGCTCCTGGATCCTCTGCCTTCCGGTCTTGCGGGCCTCTTGAATCCTCGCATCGAACTCTTGAACGGTGGCCGTCGCCTCGGACTCGGCCCGTTCAATAGCGCCTTCCTGCTCTTGGACGAGTTGCTTCCTCTGGGCCACGATCCTCCGTATGGGCCGGTACAAAACCAGGTTCATTAGAAAAACCAGGATCAGGACATTGATCATTTGGAACAAAAGAGTCTCGTTGATGCTGATCATTCTTCCCCTTCCTCGCCTAAAGCCAAGCGTCCTACCCTCGATGATCTCTTATGAAACGCCGTGTGAGACCCTGCACAAGGAGCTTTTCCATGCATGGACGGGACCATCCACCATAGATGCTTTTACGTGCAGCGGTGGAGTGCAACATGGGGGAGGTTGTTAGCACAAGATGACAATGTGCGCAAGCAAAAAAGTAATAAAAATCACAATGGGTCCATGAGCCTCGGACGCGGCTCTCCAACCCTCAGCGGGTCTGAAAAACGTACCGGCGCATGCTCACATTTTCGATGAACCCGACGGCAATGCAGAGGGTGATGAGAGAGGAACCTCCGTAGCTCACAAAGGGCAGGGTGATTCCCACAACGGGCAAGACTCCGATGACCATCCCCATATTGATCAGAGCCTGCCACAAAATCATGGACGTCATTCCCACCACCAGCAGGGAACCGTATCGGTCCTTGGACCTGCGGGCAACCCGGAAGGAAAGGACGATGAGGGCGGCAAAGAGGACGAGCAGGGTCAGGCAGCCGGCAAAACCCCATTCCTCGGCCCACACGGAGAAAATGAAGTCCGTGTGTTTTTCGGGAAGAAAATGGAGCTTGGTTTGGGTCCCGTTCAGGAAGCCCTTTCCCCACGACATGCCGGAACCGATGGCAATCTTCGATTGTCGAATATGGTAGCCGGCACCCAAAGGATCCAAGTCGGGCCGGATGAGGATCAGGATTCGCTTTTTCTGGTAGGGCTTCAGAACCTTTTCCCAGATGGGCCAGATCATGGGCGCCACCAGCAGGAAGCAGGTAATCAAGTACCTCAGCCGAATCCCCATGAAGAAGATCACGGTTCCGGAAATGGTCACCAGGAGGATGGCGGTCCCCAGGTCGGGTTCCGCCAGGACCAGGAGGACGGGGACGGCGGTGACAAGCAGCGGATAAAGGAGCTTCTTGAAGCTGGGGTACGGGGAAATCTCCTGGGAAGAGAAATAGGCGGCCAGGTGTAGGATGATGGCGATCTTCATGAATTCCGAAGGCTGAAACTGAAACCCGACAATTTCCAGCCACCTCTTGGCCCCGTTTACCTCTTTGCCCACAACCAGGACCGCCACCAGCATGACCACTGCACTCAGGTAGATCCACAGGCTGATGGATCGGAGCCTCTGGTAATCCAGAAAGAGAATGCAGAGAAGTCCCGCAAACCCCAGAGAAATCCACACCAGCTGCTTGATGAAGAGGTTTTGGGTGGGATGAGCTTGAATTTGGGGGTAGAGGGCGCTGTAGAGGCTCAAGAGACCGACGGTGATCACTCCCAACAGGATCAGCACGATGGACCAATCGAAGTTTTCGATCAAACGTCTATCCATCATGACGGTCATGCTCTTTCCGGCACGAGAATGCGATCCGGGGCCCCGCCAATGAGGCCCTGAATCCGTCGGGACACACTCTCGCCCCCTTCTTTCATGAACCCGCCCCCGCGGAACGGTCCGACAGGTAGGCGGCAATGACCTTTTGCACGAGGGGAGCCGCCGTACTGGAACCGTGCCCTCCATGCTCGACGAAGGCACAAACCACAATTTGGGGATGGTCCGCCGGACCGTAGCCTACGAACCACGCGTGGTCTTTTTCCTTTTCCTTGGCAGCCCTGGCGGCGGCCTTCCGATTGACGTTTTCCCCCAGACGAACCACCTGAGCCGTACCGGTTTTCCCCGCCATGGGGAGCCCTTTCAATCGAATGGCATGGGCGGTGCCCCTGTCGTCTTCCACGACCCCCAGGAGTCCCTTCCGAACAATTTCAAAGTATTTCTGTTCGATGGGGATCGTTCTTTTTAATTTCCCCTTGACCTCGTTGATTTCTTCCCGGCTGTTCCCTTCGATCCGACGAACCACGTAAGGCTGCCAGAGTTTCCCCCTGTTGGCTATGGCGGCATATCCCACCGTCAGCTGCAGCGGAGTGGTCAGATCAAATCCCTGGCCGATGGCGATGGACAAAGTCTCTCCTTTCTGCCAGGGGATTCCCGTTGCCTGTTTTTTCCACCAGGAAGTCGGGATCAGGCCCGGATGCTCCCCGTGCAGCCCCAGTCCGGTCTTCTCTCCCAATCCGAAAAGATTGGCGTAGTGGGCGATGCGATCAACCCCCAATCTCATCCCGCATTGGTAGAAGTATACGTCGCACGATTGAACGAGGGCCCGATCCACGTCCACGGAACCATGCCCGTGGTCTCGCCAGCATCGATACTTGCGGTCGGCGAACTGATAGAATCCGGGACAGTGAAGGTGCGTGTCGGGGGTG
>JARKQW010000449.1 GCA_029974695.1 Syntrophobacteraceae bacterium
ACAGGGGCGGGAGGATGCTCTTTATGGCCATGACCACCGCCGTATCCGCCAGGCTTACCAGGGCCCCTCCGTGCATGAGGCCCGCACCCTGGGCATAGTCCACAAGAAACGGCATGGTCAGCGTTGCGTGCCCCTCGGACGCCTCCACGATCTCCATGTTCAGGAGGCGCTCGAAAGGGGCGCAACTGATCCAGCTTTTCATCTGAAATGAATGCGGGCCTGTGTGTGAGGATGCCGTCCGTTCGTGTTGCTTCGTCATGTGCGATGGGTCTCCCTTCCGGAACGTGACTTCCAATGAACCCGGCGCGGACGGGCCGAGCGGTAGCAGGACGCCACGGCTTCGTGGTCCCGACCAATGAACCCGGCGCGGAGGCGCCGAGCCCTGCGAAGCCGGGTTCCCGGCTGTTCCGGGCCGCTCATTCCGCGGGGTTCAGGTGTTCGAGGACCTTCAGGATCGCTCCGATGTCCAGGTCTCCCCATTTCCTGGCCACTCCCGCGCGGTACAGGTGAAGCAGGGTGTGACCCACCGGAACGGGGGCTCCCAGTTCATAGGCCGTGTCCACCAGGAACTTGAGGTCCTTGGCGGCGTGCTTCAGGGGAAAATTCGGGTCAAAGGACCTTTCCGCGAAGGCCCGGCCCTTCATTTGAAAGATGGGACAGCCCAGGGGTCCGTTCAGAACGACCTCGAGCACGGCCTCGTCGGAGAGCCCGCCCTTGCGACCGAAATTGAGGGCCTCCGCCAGGCCCTCGATCATCAGGGTCAAGAGCAGGTTGTTGGCCATCTTCATCATCGAGCCCTGGCCGACCCTGCCGCAATAGATCACCTGGGACCCCATGGTTTTCAGCAAGGGAGTGAGGGCCTCGACGCTGTCCTCGGGACCGCCCGCAAGAATCAGCAGGGTCCCGTCCCCGGCGGGCTTTTTCGATCCCGAAACGGGGGCGTCGAGGAAGATCACCCCGGTTGAAGCCAGCCGACGGTCCAAGTCCTTGGTATATGAGGGAGAAACGGTGCTCATGTTGATGAAAACCTTGCCGGGCTCGAAGGCCCGGGCGGCTCCCTTCTCACCCCATAGGAGCTGTTCCAGCGCCTCGGGACCGGTCACCATGGCGATGACCACATCGGATTTTTCAGCCAGGGCTTCCGGGCTGGGAGCGGTCTCCACCTCCAGTTCTTCCAGGGCCTCCCACTTTCCGGGAGTACGGTTGTACACCGTCAGCGGGTAACCCGCCCGGGCGATATTGGCCGCCATGGCACGGCCCATGATCCCCAGTCCCATGAACCCGATCTTTTCTTTCATGATCCCATGTTCCTTTCCCGGCTTCTCCTCGCCGGCGTGGTTGACTCGAGGACGGACGAAGGGTCCCCTCCCCCGCTTGGGGAGATAGGGTGGGGGCGGGGGGGCTTTCGGTGCCGATCCTTCCTCCTCCCAACCCTCTCCTCGAGGGAGAGGGAACCCAAGTCGACGGCCTTGCCCCCCGCAGGCGGTCCGGTGCGCCGGTGTCCGGGGGGGGGCGTCCCAATTTCCCGGATCGAACGATTTGGCTGGTACAAATCCCGTCTGGTCCTTCCAGCACAAGCGGGAATCCGGGAAGAGCGTACATCGTCCGGGGATGCCCGGGTCCGAGGACATCCCGGGCCGATGCTTTCGGAACCGCTCCACCTGAGATTTTCCGGAGCCAAATCCAGGATGGAGGGGTGTCTTGTCCGCCTCCTCCGACCAGGTTTCCATACTGCTTCCCAGGGTCGAGTGCAAGTCCCTTGGCATTTCCTGGGGGGGAAAGAACGGTTCCCGTCCAAAGATTGGGGCCGATAGACATGGTTTTCGAAGCTTGAAGGAGAATTGCGGTTGCGGATGGAGATCGCTGCCCGCTTCGCGTCATGGATCTCGGCGGAGGGGATTTTTGGGGCTTGATTTGAGAGGGAAGAGTTTTTATTTTAGGGGATGTTAGCACTCCTGGTAAGTGAGTGCCGGCCTCTTCGGTGGGCTTCCGAGGTCTACCCATAGTGGAAGTTCGGTTGGATCCCAATTTTGTCATCCATGAAGGAGGAACATTGGCGTATGAAGCTCAGACCCTTGCATGATCGAGTCGTAGTCAAACGTGTGGACGAAGAACAGAAAACCGCCGGAGGAATCATCATCCCCGACACCGCCAAGGAAAAACCCCAGCAGGGCAGGGTCCTCGCCGTCGGCCGCGGGCGCATCCTGGAAGACGGCAAGGTGGTCCCCTTGATGGTCAAGGCAGGCGACCTGGTTCTGTTCTCCAAGTACGCCGGGACCGACATCAAGATTGAAGGGGAGGAACACCTCATCATGCGTGAAGACGACATCCTGGCCGTTTTCGAATAACGGATCTTCCATCGAAACCCATAGGGAGGAACAAATCAATGCCTGCCAAGGAAATCAAGTATTACGCGGAAGCAAGAGAACGAATCATGAAAGGGGTCAACGCCCTGGCCGACGCCGTGAAAGTCACCCTGGGACCCAAGGGCCGCAACGTGGTCCTCGAGAAATCCTGGGGGTCCCCCAACATCACCAAGGACGGCGTCACCGTTGCCAAAGAAATCGAACTGGCCGACCGGTTCGAAAATATGGGTGCCCAAATGGTTAAGGAGGTGGCCAGCAAGACGTCCGACGTCGCCGGAGACGGAACCACCACCGCCACCATTCTTGCCCAGGCCATCTATCGGGAAGGGTCCAAGCTGGTGGCCGCAGGCCACAATCCCATGGCCCTCAAGAGAGGGATCGAAGCCGCCGTGGCCGCCGCGGTGGAAGAGCTCAAACGAATGAGCAAACCCACCAAGGATCAGAAGGAAATCGCCCAGATCGGCACCATTTCCGCCAACAACGACGCCACCATCGGCAACATCATCGCCGAAGCCATGAACAAGGTGGGCAAAGAAGGGGTCATCACGGTCGAGGAAGCCAAGAGCATGGAGACCACCTTGGACGTGGTCGAGGGCATGCAGTTCGACCGAGGATACATCTCCCCCTACTTTGTGACGGATCCCGAACGTATGGAAGTCGCCCTCGAAGATGCCCTCATCCTCATCTACGAAAAGAAGCTGAGCAACATGAAGGACCTCCTGCCGGTCCTCGAGCAGATCGCCAAGACGGGCAGCCCCCTTCTCATCATCGCCGAAGACGTGGAGGGCGAAGCCCTGGCCACCCTGGTGGTGAACAAACTCCGAGGCACGCTCAAGGTCTGCGCCGTGAAGGCCCCCGGTTTCGGTGACCGCAGAAAGGCCATGCTCCAAGATATCGCCATCCTCACCGGCGGCCAGATGATTTCCGAAGACCTGGGGATCAAGCTCGAAAACATCGGCATGCACGACCTGGGTCGAGCCAAGACCATCCGAGTGGACAAGGACAACACCACCATCGTGGACGGAGCCGGCTCCAAGGAAGCCATCGAAGGCCGGGTGAAGCAGATTCGTACTCAAATTGAAGAAACCACTTCGGACTATGACCGTGAGAAGCTCCAGGAGCGCCTGGCCAAACTGGTGGGCGGCGTGGCGGTCATCAAGGTGGGGGCCGCAACCGAGACGGAAATGAAGGAAAAGAAGGCCCGGGTGGAAGACGCCCTGAATGCCACGCGAGCCGCCGTCGAGGAAGGGATCGTGCCGGGCGGGGGCGTGGCCCTGCTGCGTTGTTTGAACGCCCTGGACAACGTGAAGGTCTCCGGGGAGGAATCCTTCGGCGTTTCCATCGTGAAGCGGGCGCTGGAAGAGCCGGTGCGCCAGATTGCCAACAACGCGGGCCATGAAGGGTCCGTGGTGGTGGAAAAGGTGAGGAACTCGTCGGGATCCTTCGGCTTCAACGCGGACACGGAAGTTTATGAAGACCTGACGGAAGCGGGCGTCATCGATCCCACCAAGGTGGTGCGGTTTGCCCTGCAGAACGCGGCCAGCGTGGCGGCCATGCTG
>JARKQW010000248.1 GCA_029974695.1 Syntrophobacteraceae bacterium
CCCGGGCCGGGGAATGCCCCACCGAGGCGACACCTCAGGTGTAGTAGCAGCTGTAGATGCTGCCGTGGGCCTCATACTGGGAGGCCAGCTCGGCCAGGAGCCTTTCCGCGTCCCGTTCCACGTTCAGGAACTTGACCCCCATTGCCCGGGGGCGAAAGGTGTCGGACGGACCGTGAATGTTGGTCCACACTACTTCCGCCTCCATTTCCAGGACGTTCTTGAAGTCGGGAAACCGCAGGGTAACTTTCACCCGTTCGTTGAGGGGTGCCGGTTGTCGGCAGAAGATGAGCATCCCTTTCTCGTGAAAATGGGTGGAGGTCCCCACGTAGGACTTGTTCCCCCAGGTATAGATGACCTCGCAAGGGGCCTTGGCTTGCGGCAACTTGTCCGAACCTTTGAGGCCGGGATTCTCCTTTTCGCTCATGGCTCCCCACTATCGCAATGTTGCCTGAAACTGACGGAGGACCTTTTCCGCCAGGCGGGTGTGGATCGCGTTTACCTCTTCGTCGGTGAGGCTCCGGTCCGCGGCACGGTACACCACCCGGTAGCCCAGGCTTTTCTTGCCGGGACCCATTTGGGGATGTCGGTAGATATCGAAGATCTCCACCTGTTCCATCAAGGGTTCCTGCTGCTGCAGGAGGAAGTCTTGGATCTCCAGGGCCGGGAGCTCCTCATCCACGACCAGGGCCATGTCACGGGCGACGGAAGGAAACTTGGGCAGGGCCCGGAAACGACTCGGGGGTCCCAGGAGAGAATACAACCGATCAAAATCCAGGTCGAACACAAACGCCGGATTTCGAAGATCAAAGGCCTCTCGGACCTCCTCGCGGAGTCGTCCCAGGGACCCGATCCCGTCCGAGCCGCAAAAAAGGGTTGCCGACCGGTAGGGGTCGAGGTAGGGAGGCAGGTCCCGGGCCGCGTACCGCACTCCCGGGATTCGAAACAGTTCCAGGACCTCTTCCACCACTCCCTTGACATCGGCGAAGTCCACGGATTCGGCAGACCCGTACAAGGCGCCGGGGACCCTTTTCCCTGCCATGAGCCCGGCCAGGCGGTGAGGCTCGTCCGCCAGGACTTCTCCCTCCCGCTTCAAGAAGACCTTGCTAAGCTCGAAGATCCGCAGGTCGTCGTTTCGATGATCGAAATTGTGGCGTGCCGTCTCGATCAGGCCGGGAATGAGGCTGGTGCGCATGACCCCCTGGTCTTCGCTCAAGGGGTTCAGGACGGCAATGGGGTCCAGCCGGGGGTCGTCGGGCGGGAGCCGAAGCTTTCTCAGCCAGTCCCGGGAGATGAAGGAATAGTTCAGCACCTCGAGAAACCCGCAGCCCTGCAAAAGGGCCTTGGTTTCGTGGCGCAGCCTCATATGAGGGTCCAGAGGGGCGCTCTGGGTCGCGACCCACGGCATGGTCACGGGGACCTGGTCATACCCGTTGAGCCTCGCCACCTCCTCGGCAAGGTCCTCCTCCCGGGTGAGATCGGGACGAAAAGAGGGCGGTACGACCTTGAGGCGATTTTTATCCAGGGGTTCCACCTCGAGTTCGATGCTCTTGAGGGCCTGGGCCATGCGGGAAGCATCGAGCTTCGTGCCCAGGAACGCGTTGACCTTGTCCACTCGAAGCTCGATGACCGGCGGCCGATAGGGATTGGGGTAGACGTCGATGCGTCCCCGGGCTATTTGACCGCCTCCGAGTTCCATCATGAGTCGAGCCGCCCGGTCCACGGCCCGCAACACGCCCTCGGGATCGATCCCCCTTTCGAACCGGTAGCTGGACTCCGTTCGAAGGCCCAACTTCCTGCTGCTTCTACGAATGCTGCGGGGCTGGAAATAGGCGCTCTCAATGAGGACGCGGGTGCTCTGAGGGCTGATTTCCGAGTACAGCCCTCCCATGATTCCGGCGACGGCCACCGGTTCCCTTCCGTCGCAGATGAGGAGAGTGTCCTCGAAGAGGGTCCGTTCCACCCCGTCCAGGGTGATAAATTTCTCCCCGAGGTTCGCTCTTCGCACCACGATGCGGTTTTGGGCCAATCGGTCCAGGTCAAAGGCATGGAGGGGTTGTCCCAGTTCCATGAGGACATAATTGGTGACGTCCACGAGGTTGTTGATGGAGCGAAGCCCCACGGATTCCAGGCTTCGGCGGAGCCAGGAAGGAGAAGGCCCGACGGCAACTCCCTCGAGGATTCTGGCGGCATATCGAGGACAGCCTTCGGGGTCCTCGATGGTGACCACACCCAGCCGATCCACGGGAGGCCCCGTTTCCTCGAGGGTGGAAGGCGGGTACCGGAGCCTTGTGCCGCAGATGGCGGCCACTTCCCGGGCGATTCCCACCATGGACAGACAGTCGCACCGGTTGGGAGTGACTCCCACCTCGAGGACCGTGTCGTCGAGGCCCAAAGCCTCTCCAAAGGGAACTCCTGCGGGAGTCTCGGAAGGAAGAATCCAAACCCCGCTCGCGTCGTCCCCCAGCCCCAGTTCTTTCTGGGAGCAAAGCATCCCCCGGGAGGTTTCTCCCCGAATGGTCGCGGCCCGGATCTCGGTGCCGCTGGGAAGCCTGGCCCCCTCGAGAGCCAGCGGGACGACTTTTCCCACCTGGATATTGGGAGCTCCGCAAACCACGCGGAAGGATTCACGCCCGGCCGACAGATCGCACAGGCGGAGCCTGTCCGCACGAGGATGAGGGAGAATCGCCTCGATTTTGGCCGTGATCACGTGCCGGTAGGGTTGTCCCAGGTCTCGGACCCCCTCGACCTCGAGACCGACCATGGTGAGCCGATGGGCCAATTCCTCCACGGAAAGGGGTATGTCCACGTAGTTGCGAAGCCAATTCATGCTGACATTCATGGGTGCTTCCTAATGATGAAGTCCAAGAAAGGTGGCAAAGACCTCTCTGCCTCGGCCCCCGTCCTCCCTTCCCGCACATGGAAAGAGTCCGCGCTTTCCGACGGAGTCGTGGTCCCGGACGGCGGGGACAGGGTCGTTTCCCAGCGTCTCGAAGGGAAGGAGGCAGCCTGCGGGGAGCGAGCTCATTTGGCCCGCCGTGGGCTTCCGGGAGTGGGCCGAGCGGAACCGATTCCTAGAACTGCTTGAGAAAACGGAGGTCGTTTTCAAAGAAAAGTCGCAGGTCGTCGATCCCGAACTTGAGCATGGCGATGCGCTCAATCCCCATGCCGAACGCGAATCCCGTCACTTGCTCCGGATCGTAGCCCACCATCTTGAAAACTTCGGGGTCCACCATGCCGGAGCCCAGGATCTCGAGCCAACCCGTTTGGGAGCAAACCCTGCATCCCTTCCCGCGGCACATGACGCACTCGATATCCACTTCGGCGCTGGGTTCCGTAAAAGGAAAGAACCTGGGCCGAAAGCGCAGGCCGGTCTCGGGCCCGAACATCTGGTGGACAAAGATCGTCAGGAGCCCCTTGAGGTCGCCAAAGGAGATGTTGGTTCCCACCATGAGACCCTCGACCTGGTGAAACATGGGCGTGTGCGTCACATCCGAGTCGCACCGGTACGTCCTTCCCGGGGCAATGACCCGGATGGGAGGGGTGCGCTTTTCCATGACCCGGACCTGGAGCGGCGAGGTGTGGGTCCGGAGTACCACGTCCTCGGAAATGTAGAAGGTGTCTTGCATGTCTCGGGCCGGATGGTCTTTGGGGATGTTCAGGGCCTCGAAATTATAGTAGTCCAGTTCCACCTCGGGACCCTCTACGGTCTCAAACCCCAGCCAGTGGAAAATTCGGCAGATTTCCATGGCCGTCTGGGTGATGGGATGAAGGCGGCCGCGAAGGGGCCTTCGACCCGGGGCGGTAACGTCCACGCGATCCCGGCGTTCGGCACTGCGATCCTTGGCTTCGATCAGCTTCAAGGACAGAAGCTCCTCGATTTGGGCCTTTGCCTCGTTGAGGAGCTTTCCGCAGTCCCGTCGCAGGGCTTCGGGAACCTGGGCCAACTGCTTGAACAATTGGGCCAGTTCCCCCTTCCGTCCCAGGTAACGGATCCGTATCTGGTCCAGCTGCCTGGGGTCCTCCCGGGACCCGGAGATTTCCCGGGAGGCGTCCTCCAGCAACTTCCGGATGGCTTCCTGCATCTCTAGACTGCTTCTTTCACGATCTCAACGATCTTGGAAAAGGCTGCGGGATCATTGACGGCCAGCCCCGCCAGCACTTTGCGGTCAAAGGTGAGGTTGGCTTTCTTGAGGCCGTTGATGAACCGGGAGTAGCTGATTCCGTGCTCTCGAACGGCGGCGTTGATCCGGATGATCCACAAGCTGCGAAAATCCCTTTTGCGCTGCTTGCGGTCCCGGTAGGCAAATTTCAGGGCGCGATCCACGGTTTCGGTGGCAGTCCGGAAAAGCCTTCCCCGGCCTCCCCGGTATCCTTTGGCCATGGCCAAAATCCTCTTGCGGCGTTCGCGCGATTTTACGGCTTTCTTCACCCTGGGCATGAGACATCACTCCTTGTTCGGGTCCCTGACGGGACCCATCCATCCTTTGAGACTCACAGGTACGGCAGCATCCGCTTGAGGGCCCGGACGTTGGCGGCATCCACCACGGTCGTCTGGCGAAGCCGCCGGGTCCTCTTGGACGGCTTCTTGGTAAGAATGTGACTCTTGTTGCCTCGAGCCCGCATGAACTTGCCCGTGCCCGTCCTCGAAAAGCGTTTGGCTGCTGCGCGATTGGTTTTCAACTTTGGCATTCCATCCTCCATAAACGGCCCCCCGAGCGTATCCCGGCATAGCTCCGGGGGTTCTTGGCCCGCGTAAGGAATCCATCTTCAGAGCAAGCACCGAGTGTCCTTGCTTCATGGAGAAACCCCGGTTTCCGGGCGCGTACCCGGCCGTCCGAAGGTCCAGCCCGTTTCCGGGCGATTTTAGAGTCATGCCGACCCCGGGGTTCTCACAGACGAAGCAATGGAATTTATTGAAGTTCCGCAGGGGTGTCAAGGGCCTTTTTCCAGGGCTCCGCCGGACTCACTTGGGGGCCAGGATCATCACCATGTTTCGGCCCTCCATCTTGGCTGGCTGCTCCACCACCGCCTCATCCTTCAACTCTTCCCGAATCCGCTCCAGGACCTTCGTCCCCTGATCCGAGTAACTGATCTCTCGGCCTCGAAACAAAATGGTGATCTTGGCCTTGTCTTTCTGGGCGAGGAACCTGCGAACATGTTTGATTTTGACCTGAAGATCATGCTCGTCGGTCTTGGGCCGAATCTTGACCTCTTTGACCTGAATGACGGTCTGTTTCTTCTTGGCTTCCTGAAACCGCTTGTTCTGCTGGTACTTGTATTTGCCGTAATCCATGATCTTGCAGACCGGCGGATCGGCATTGGGAGCCACTTCCACCAGATCCAGCTCCTCCAGCGCGGCCAGCTCCAAGGCCCTCCTGATGGCGAGAATCCCCAACTGCTGTCCATCGTGCCCGATGACTCTCACCTCGGAAGCCCGGATCTTTTCGTTGACATTGACTTGTTTCTCCAGTGTTGTTCCTCCTTGTCCAAAAGTGGTGGGATCGCCCTTTCTCCCGTCCGACAGGCGCTCCCGTCCCGGGAAACCACGCCTTAGATTGCGCCCAAGCCAACCCGCCCTTTGCTGGCTTCGAGGCATTCCTTTTCAATGAGAGAGCCGAATTCTTCCGGGCTCATGGCTTCCAGCTGGGTGCCGTCCCGCCGTCGGGGACCGATGAGTCCCGCGGCAACCTCCCGGTCTCCGATCACCAACATGTAGGGGACCTTCTGCAACTGGGCCTCACGGATCTTATACCCTAGTTTTTCATTCCGGTCATCGAGTTCCACCCGCACCCCCATGCGGAGAAGCTTCTCTCGGACCTGCCCGGCATATTCCTGCTGCGCATCGGTCACCGTGACCAGGACGGCCTGCACCGGCGCAAGCCAGGTGGGAAACGCCCCCGCGTAATGCTCGATGAGGACCCCCAGAAACCGTTCCACCGCACCCAAAATCACTCGGTGAACCATCACCGGACGGTGACGCCCTCCGTCTTGCCCGATGTAGGTCAGATCAAACCGCTCGGGAAGAGTGAAATCGCATTGAATGGTGGCGCATTGCCAGCGGCGGTCCAAAGCATCCTTCAGCTTCACGTCGATCTTGGGGCCGTAAAAGGCCCCTTCCCCACGACAAACCTGGTAGGGAATCCCCTTGTCTTCGAGGGCGGACATGAGGGCTGCGGTGGCTCGCTCCCAATCTTCGTCCGTGCCAATGGATTTTTCGGGCCGGGTACTGATTTCCATTTCATGGGAGAAGCCAAAAATCCCCATCACTTCCGTCACGAAATCGATGATGCTTTGAATCTCTCCGTGCAACTGTTGGGGGGTGCAAAGAATGTGAGCATCGTCCTGGGTGAATTGGCGGACCCGCAGCAAGCCGTGGAGCACCCCGGACTTTTCGTGCCGGTGAACCGTGCCCAGTTCGAAGTACCGGAGAGGCAGGTCCCGGTAACTGCGGATCTTGGACTTATAAATGAGCATATGCGACAGGCAGTTCATGGG